>CAYQLI010000001.1:0-30561 GCA_964418355.1 uncultured Pseudomonadales bacterium
AAGCGATCGCCGTAGAGCGCGCTTGCCGACCGAGTTTGATGAAGGGTCCGGCGGCATACCTTTCGGTGCGGCTAATCCGCTCTCTCTCGGCGCCGATCACGGAACTACCCAAGTCACCAACAGAAAGGGCGATGCCGTCGTTGATCGCATTTTCGACAGCAGGAGAGGAAATCTTCGGCGGCGGAGTAAATTTTCCCTTGTTAACCTTATCGAGAAAACTGATCCGGTAGGGATGATTAAAAAGTTCGAGGAAAAAAGATCTCAACCTCAATGTTTTTACCAAAAAATCTTGGGGTAGTAGTTGAAGACTTTTGACGTCCAAATAATCATATGGCGTAAGCAACAAGCCTTGGCTGGGATAAACCTCATCACTGGTTCGGCTCAAACGGTACCAATTTTCCAAAGCGGTAAAACCGTCCCTTTCCAAATATTCCGTTTTCGACTTGATGAACTTCTCACCATCTTTTGCCGACCTCAATTTATCAAAATCTGCTTTCAGTGTCATTTCGCCTATACTATACCTTATGGACTTTATTTATTTTGCGACCACAAACAAAGGGAAGCTAGAAGAAGCGTCCCAAATTCTTGGGACCAAAGTTGAGGGAGTCAAACTAGATGTCCCGGAAATCCAGTCGCTTGATATGAGTAAGGTGGCTCTTTATAAGGCGAAGCATTATTTTGAACAGTTGAAACATCCGCTTTTTGTGGAGGATACCTCCCTGATCTTTTCTGCCTTGAATGGTTTGCCCGGCCCTTACATTCGCGATATGTCCGAGGCACTGGGTAATGAAGGACTGGTCAAACTACTGGCTGGGTTTTCAGACAGAAGTGCCAAGGCGGTGAGTGTTCTGGTTTATATAGATGAGTCGGGTAAGGAACATATTTTCGAGGGAGTTGTCGCAGGGAAGATCGCCGACTCGGTCATGGGAGAGGGTGGCTTTGGTTGGGACCCGATCTTTGTCCCCGAGGGCCATGAAAAAACCTTTGGGCAGATGGAGCAAACGGAAAAAAATCAAATCTCAATGAGAAAAATGGCTCTCGAAAAAATGGCCGCCTTTCTGGAACTATGATCATTTTACTATTTATTGCTTTTATCTCGGGGCTTCTCACAATATTGGCCCCATGCATCTGGCCGATACTCCCGATCGTGCTTTCGGCTAGCTCAACCGGAGGAAGGAGTAAACCTCTGGGGATCACCTTGGGGATATTGATCAGTTTCACTGTTTTTACCCTGACTCTTTCTTATCTCGTTTCGATATTCCATTTTGACCCAAATACATTGCGATCGGTGGCGGTAGTCGTCTTGACCTTGCTGGGTTTGTCGCTGGTGATACCGCGTTTTTCGGCACTGATTGAAATTGGGGTCGGCCGACTAAGCAACCTTTTTGGTCCTGGCTCCGGGACGACCCGGACAGGTTTCTTTGGTGGTTTGGTCACCGGGGTTTCGCTGGGAATTGTCTGGGCTCCCTGCGCCGGGCCGATTCTAGCTTCGATCGCCGCCCTGGCGGCAACCCAAATGGTGACCACCCGGGTAGTGTTGGTGACGGCAGCCTATATGGTCGGGACAGGAATTCCCCTATTCATCTTTGCGACGGTTGGGTCGAACTTATTGACCAGGACCCGTTCCCTATCGCCATACCTGGGAAGAATTCAACAGTTTTTCGGAATCGTCATTATAGTGACCGCCCTGGCGATCTTTACTAATTACGACAAGGTGATCCAAGCAAAACTTCTGGATTCATTTCCGGGATATTCTAATTTCTTGTTTAAGCTGGAACAGAACAAAAGGGTCAGGGAAGAGCTGGACGTATTGCGCGGTCGGCCGAGTCGGACCGAGAGCCGATCCTTTCTTTCCGATCTCGGAGAGGCGCCTGATTTCATGGGGGTTAACCGGTGGCTCAACAGCGAACCACTGACCATGTCAAAACTTCGGGGCAAGGTGGTGTTGGTGGATTTTTGGACCTATACCTGTATTAACTGTATCCGAACATTGCCTTATGTTACCGGGTGGTATGAGAAATACAAAGACAAGGGTTTGGTGGTCGTCGGGGTCCACACGCCGGAGTTTGAATTCGAGAAAAAGACAGAAAATGTCGAGAAAGCCATCTCGATGTACAAAATAAATTACCCGGTAGCCCAAGATAATGATTATGCGACTTGGAATAACTTCGACAACCTTTATTGGCCGGCCAAGTACCTGATTGATAAAAACGGCCGGATCAGGCTGACTCATTTTGGAGAGGGGGAATACGAGCAGATGGAAAGAGCGATCCAGTCCTTACTAGCCGAGACTGGTGCCGAGGTAACTGCCGAAGTTCTCGATCTTCCCGACCTGACACCCATAACCCGGATGACTCCGGAGATATATCTGGGGTTGGCCAGAATGGATGGACTCGTTTCCAAAGAAAGTCCAAAGACTGGCACAAACGTTTTTAGCCTCTCGGCCAACCTCCCAAGAGACTCCTTTTCCTTCGGCGGGACTTGGACATTAACCCGGGAGTATGCCCAAAGCGAGGCTGGGTCGGTTCTTGATCTAAAATTTTATGCCAAACAAGTATTTCTGGTCATCACCCCGGGGGAAAAAGGCGATAAGATCGGAGTCTTTCTTGACGGGAAAAAGATTTCTGACCTCATCCTGGACGAAGCAAGACTTTATGAGCTGATCAGTCTGCCTGCGCAAGGAGAACATCTTTTGCACCTGGAATTCAGAGATCCGGGGATACAAATTTTTGCTTTCACCTTCGGCTAATTCACCGCAATGGCCTTTTCCATCTGCGAGAGCATCTCACCGACTTTGACAAAAGTGTAGCCATTCTGATTGGCATAACTAATTATTTCCGGTAGGGCCCCGGCAACATCAGAGTCTATCTCTCCACCGTTAAGGTGGAGCAAGATGATAGCCCCGGGGTGAATCTGTTCTTTGAGGGAGGCGATCAGAGCTTCTTTTGATTTGCCATAAGCATCTTGCGGATCAGTGTCCCAATGGACAACGGTGAGACCAAAGCCTTTTGCTATCTCTAGATCTTTGGGGGTAAAACAGCCGCCGGGGAAGCGAAAAAGCCGGGGCAGATAGCCAATGACGTCAGCGATGGCCGCCTGGGAAAGTAAAAATTCTGACTCGTGCTGACCTTCTTCAATACTTTGCAAATTGGTGCAGGCCTTCGAAAAGGCAGGGTGAGAAAAAGAGTGATTGCCGATCTCAAAAAGATAATTCCTGGAAAGATCTTTGAGGATTTCTTCGTGATTTTTCGCCCACTGACCGGTGACAAAAATGGTGGCGGGAATATTCTCTTCGGTGAGAATTTCAACTATCTTTTCTTGGTAAAGAAATTCCCGTCTTTGTTCAGATTTCTTGATGCCAAAACCGGCATCGGCATCGAAAGTCAGAGCGAGCGCCTTGACATCGGCAAGGCCATGTTTGATAACAGTGTCGTAAATCGGTTTAAATTCCGGTTGCTCAGGAAGAATGTCAATCGTCTGGGAGAGGACGGTTGGTCTGGTCGAAAGATGAGGGAGACGAAAGATAACGAAACCTGAAAGAAAGATAATGACCAAGGATCCAGCTAATAAATATCTATCTTTCATTGACGGACATTGTATGACATTTGAGATTTTTTTATAGTAGCAAAAAGGACTACTTTTTTGTTTTTCCAATCAGCGGAAGGGTAACCATGAAAGAAGTCAGGCCGTTTTCATCGGGACTCTTAAAGGTTACTTGCCAACCAAAATTTTCACTGATGATTTTGACGATATAGAGTCCCAAACCGGAACCGGGGGTGTTCCGTTCGATAGCATTGGCGCCACGGTGCAGTTTGGTAAATATCAATGATTGGTCTTCGGTAGCAATTGCCGGCCCATTATTGCTGACGGAGAAGACATAATTATCATCGTATTTTTTCAGGAGGAGGCGAACCTCTCCATTGGTTGGATCACAGTAACAGGCAGCATTGGAAATTAGATTTTCAAAAACCTGCAACATAAGTGTCTTGGCCAAAGTCTTGTAGGGAAAGACTCCAGAATAATCTTTGTTAAATTCTACGCCTGGATTTTGGGCTTTAACTCGTTCGACGATACGTCCGATCTCATCTGCCAGATCAGTTTGTTCCTCTTTTTCGGCGGTGCGACCGACACGGGTGACAATAAGGAAGTCACTGATCAGATCTATCAGGGCATGATCATGTTTGGCAATCTCTTCGATATTAGCAAGCTGCCTTTCTTTGAGTTCATCCTCTTTGATCAGAGTTTCGGTTAGCCAACGAATGGCTGTCAGCGGATTTCTTAGTTGATGTGCCAGCAGGGACATAAATTCACGTTGGAGGATCTCTTTATCTTTTCTTTGGGTGATGTCCGGTTCGATGCTAACAAAAAACTTGACTGCGCCTTTTTCGTCAAGGATCGGAGAGATGATGATCTCCTGCCAATATTCCGTGCCATCTTTTTTGACGTTTTTTACCTCGCCCACATAGAGCGTTTTTTCATCTTTGATGGTATGCCACATTTTTTCATAGACATCATCAGTCATTCTTCCTCCCCAAAGATCGCCGGGATTTTTACCAATTACTTCCGCGACAGAATAACCTGTCTGTCTTTCGACCTGTTTGTTGGCATAAAGAATGTTCGCATTGGCGTCGGTAATGATCGCATGGCAGCCCAAAAGCTCCACTGCACGGCCTAGGGAAAAGATTTCTTTCTGGAGCTTACTTAGTTCCTCAGCGGAAATATTATTTCGAATCGCCACCTACACTCATTTAGACATTTTTAGTTAAGTTTTTCAACTAATCCTCCGAAAAAGGAAAGAGACCTCATTGCTGAAGTCTCATTTTCCCGAAAACTTATTGCTAAGCTTTCTAACCTTATATTGCTATAAGGCTAACTTCTAGTAAATCACCCCAAGATACCGGTGTCAAGAGCGAATGATGGTGTGCTCGAACCACTTTTCCTGAAAAGCAGTCGCCGTCTCGATTTCTTCGTCAGTCACTGACTCACCTTCCGGGACAACCACCAATTTGTCATCGTCATCTTCGGTTCTATGGACAATGGCAACGACAACTCCGGTAAATGTATCCAAGGGTTTGTCCACTTTGAGGATGTAAGCATCAAGTTCTTCACCATCAGGAGCGACAATGCCTTCAATATAGCCATAATTCACGCCATACTCAAAGCCCCACTTGGGGTGTTTCGTCCCCAGAGGGCGGTCGATCTTTACCGTTACCGTTTTGTTTAATAAAGTCCTACTAAGCGCCAGCGATTTTGAGTCCATAGTTATTTTTTCTTGTTTCTAAAGTTTTCACCCGTATATTTTACCAGTATGTTAATATTGTTTCGAATGTCTAGTGAGAGATTGGCTTTGGAACAAGTTTTGGCAAAATTAGGGGAGGTTGGAAACAACATAGATCGATATTTTAGTGATTATCCATACGCGCTGATGGAGACACTGAGATCATTTGTTGAATTTTTTCAGGAATCCAGGACAAAGGAGGCTGTTTGGGAACATTATAAAGACAAACTACTAAGCGATCTAGAAAATTATGAAGAAGGTCAGATACACTTCCGGGCTGATGAATATTATGACGCGTTGAAAGGGGAAGTGGCAGGATACCGGGTGGGTTTCCTGGCGATTGGATTTACTGAGGCAGAATTTGCGACTTGGGAGGCCGAAGCAAGAGGGAGGGTAATTGCCCGAGAAGAACAAAGAAAAAGAGAACACGAAGAAAGAGAGGCCGCCTTTCTAAGAATTCCTCCCCAGAGAAGAATATTAAACGAGATTGATGAAAAACGTAAAACAGGAGAAAAACACCTTCCTGACAAGGGTGATCTGGCTTGCGTCGAAACACTCGATAGGGTCGCTACCTTCCTGGAAGAAGATCGAACGGTTGAGGAGGTGTTAGATCATTTTAGAGAAGAGTATTACGATATCTTGGATAGGTGCGTTCTTTACAGTTTTTCTCCCTACGGCAAAGAGGAGTACGGGGAAGTTGTTTTCGGTAAAAGGTGGGGATTTGACACAGCCTTTAGGATCCTGAGACTTAAAAATGGAAGGATCGAACAAATGTGCGACCGGGCCAAGGAGAGGGTTCGGCCACAACTTGAAGAAATGGTCAGGAGAGAGAAGGAAAATCAGCATAAATTAACTAAAGAGGAATTCATCCAGGCTCTTAGAGATTTTGCCGAAAAGTTGCCTTCCAAAGTTTCTGAGTTTGTGGGCGCCGAAGAAGGATGGTTGGGATATATTGCGAATAATTCTGTCAATGAGGGGTTTTATTTGTATCTCAGGGAGGATGGCCTTCCTACCTGGAGTACCTGCAATATTAAGGAAATTAATCACGATACCGGAATGCCCTTTGGAAGTGATTGGCTGGCCCATTCAATCTTTGAGTGGTCGATAGGAAGATAGTCAGCGGTCAATAATTCCATCAACGGCGGCCTCTCGTTCTTCATAATTTAGTTTCTTATCATAAGTGGCGAGATGTAAGAGTTCGTGAATGATAGTATCGGCCAAGTTTTTTTCGTCACCATAATCGACCAACCGAACGTGAATAGAATTGGCATTGGGATCGAACCAACCCTCGCAGGAAATGCCATGGGTAAAGCAAGTGACGTTTCCTAAATCTCTTAGATGATTCTTTTTGAAAATTTCTTCCACTTTCGGACTGATTTTTGTCCAAACTGTTTCTACGTCTTTTAGTGAATTATTCTTTCTCTTCGAATATCTAAAAATGTTACCAGGAAAGGGCCAAACCACAGAACGAAGATTTCTGTAATCATTGAAGTGAAGAACCATATTGATGGCCTCTTTGATTTCTTCGAAAAAGCTATAGGAAAAGACAAGATTCATGGATAGACTATGCAGTTTTTGAAGCGCTAGCCCCCGATGTCTTCTTTGGAACTTTGACATAAATTCCCACCATATTCATGCTTTCGCCTTCAGGAGTTGCACAAGAGCCTAGTACAATTTCTCCTTGCCCGACCTCTTCTTTTATGCCCCTATTAGCAATCTCGGGAGCTTCGGGGTCATAAATATAGTCTTGGTCCCAAATCAAGCCAAATTCTCCAGCGTTCTCTGGTGTGATATCAGTATTTACAGTTATTTTTGTCATGTCTTTTAAGGGTGGTCAAATGGGGAATCGTAAATTATTTTGATTTTTCAGAAGCCTCTTCGAGTTTTATTCCTCTCTCGTCAGCAACCTTCTTAGCATAATTATGAATCTCTCTCAAGGCAGATAATATGAAATCATGTGGCTTAGGCTGACGAAGATACCAGTCTAACTCGAGTGCGTAGTCAGTGGCCGTTTCAAAATCACCTTGATCGTGTATTTTTAGGTCGATATACCGCCTGTTTAACTGTCCACAATAATACGAAAAATCGTCTAATGATATTTTGTAGTTGGTGAAATCTTTATAAATATCCAAGAAAATACTTTCGAGTTCGTTAAGATTTTCTGTTTTTTTTATATTTTCCAGTAGTTTATCTTCCATGTTGATCTTAATTAAAAGATTATGTTATTAACTCAGATTATAAAGGTTTTATGCCAGGCCTTTTTTGGCCTGGCATAATAGTTAGTTGGCATCATTTGGAGGTTCGTGCCGGTCAGGATGGCCTTTGGGAAGATCCTGATTCGTCCAATGTTCTCCTTTGCGGCCTGGGTTATCCCAAGAGATGCGATGTGGATCGTCATACCTTTGTGTTGTATGGTGGTGTCCATCATCATCGATCTCCATTTTCGAACGGGTCGCTTTGTCGTATCAACGATGGTTCCCCGCTTGCTCTTGCAGGATTGACATCGGGTTGGCGGATGCGACCACTCGCAGTGGGCGCGAACCATTGTCCCACAGCCTGCGCCGCAAGGATATTCGTACCAGCCCTTGCAGGTCTTGCAGTACTTTGGCGGGTCTGTCCACCTGCAACTTGCCTGGAACTGCTGACCACAATGGGGGTTCTGGCATGTGGTCGTGTACCAGCCCTTGCATTGGCAGTAGTCAGGGATGTGGTCCCAGAAAACTTTGTAGCGGACCGTGCCGCTGCAGTGCGGATTGGCGCAAGACTTGTACTGGTCTTTGCGGCAATTCTCACAGTAGTCTGGAACATGTGACCAGTCGGTTCGATACTCGATGGTGCTGTAACAGTTGCGACAGGCTTTTTCGGACCAACGATCGTCTCGCCCTCCAACACAATGAGGAGCGCGGCAAGGTCCTCCTTTCCATGTATTTCCCAAGGCTCTTCCGAGGTCGGTTCTGGGGCCATACCAACCAGAACCGCCACACTTTCGACAAACGTGCATTTGATCGTCTCCTTTTTGAAATCTCGACGGGATTGTCGGGAATGTCATACCACACGAATTAGGTCGGCATTACCAACTTAATTGGAGTGGTATGAAAAAGAAGAAATTAAAAGTGCAATACAATCGATTAGATTATATCCGATAATTATTCTCCGTCAAATATTATAGGAAAAGTGGAGATTAGCCTGAGTCGGGGTAGTGACAATCTTTCCATTTTTTGCCGCTACCGCACCAGCAGGGGTCATTGCGGCCGATCTTCTTTTTCTTTTTTTCGTCTTGGTTTTTCAGCCGTTCAAGTGGCGCTTGGGGTGCAGAAACGGGTTGGATGCGGAAGATCTTCCTGGCGATCTGATTATTGATCCGGTTAAGTAATGTCTCGAACATGTTGTAGGCCTCCTGTTTGTATTCGACGAGGGGATCTTTTTGGGCATAGCCGCGAAGCCTGATGCCATCACGAAGATCATCAATGGCGTCAAGGTGGTCCATCCAAAGTTCGTCGTAAGTCCCGAGGACAACAAAGTTCTCGATCTGGCGGACAATTGAAGAACCGAAGGAGGCCTCCTGAGATTTTCTCGCCTGAGTGATGATCGAGGTGAGCATTTCCTGGGAAGTCTTTTCGTCGGTGCCGGAAAGCCGTTTTTCGAGCTGATTAGCCGAACTATTGTCGAGAGGAAGGATCATCTGGAACTCTTTGCTGATGCGATCCGCCTCGGTCGCATCAATGCCTTCTGGGGAATAGAGAGTACTAAGAGCAAGGGCCTCGTTCTTCAAAACCTCGTTGATCCGGTCGGTGAGACCTTTTTCTGATTCAGATTCGGTCAGGGCCTGGAAACGGCGCTTGTAGAAAATTTCGCGCTGTTTATTCATCACGTCGTCATATTCGACGACACTTTTTCGCTGATCAAAATAGAAGGACTCGACCTTGCTTTGGGCAGTCTCGATGGCGCGGCTGACCATGCCCGCTTCGAGGGGCTGTTCCTCTGGGACTTTCAAAAAGTCCATCAGTTTGCTGATCTGCTCACCACCGAAAATGCGCATGATGTCATCTTCAAGAGAAACAAAAAAACGGGAAGAACCGGGATCGCCCTGACGACCGGCACGGCCGCGGAACTGATTATCAATGCGTCGGCTCTCGTGACGGACGGCACCAATGATATGAAGTCCCCCAAGCTTCACGACCTCATCGTGATTCTTCTGCCAGGTTTTCTTATCCGTTTTCGTCGGATCGCCCCCCAGGACAATATCAACGCCGCGGCCGGCAATATTGGTCGCAACGGTGATCGCTTTCACCTCACCAGCGCGGGAGATGATCTCTGCTTCGGATTCGTGGTTCTTGGCATTCAAAACCTGATGAGCCACTTTTTTGTGTTTGAGGTATTTAGAGATAATTTCGTTTTGTTCAATAGACTTGGTACCGATGAGGACCGGCTGACCTTTCTTAAATTTCTCCTCGACCTCGGCGGTGATAGCCGAATACTTCGCCCGCTGAGATTTAAAAACCATGTCCGAAGAGTCGGTTCGGGCAACAGGCAGATGGGTCGGGATAATCACGACATCAAGTTTGTAGATCTTCCGAAATTCCTCGGCTTCGGTGGCGGCGGTGCCGGTCATGCCGGCGAGTTTGGAATACATACGGAAATAATTCTGCAAAGAAATAGTAGCGAGGGTACGGCTTTCCTGTTGGATCTTCACACTCTCTTTTGCTTCGATCGCCTGGTGGAGTCCTTCGGAATAGCGGCGGCCGTACATCAGGCGGCCGGTATGTTCATCAACGATGATGATCTGGTCATCTTTGACGATGTACTCGCGGTCGCGGATAAAGAGAGTCCTGGCTTTTAAGGCCTGCTCGATGTGGTGGAGGGTATCGAAATCTTTCTCGTAAAGATTCTCGACGCCGAGGATCTTCTCAACCTTCCGGAGGCCGTGGTCGGTCAGATTAGCGGTATTTAATTTTTCATCAATTTCGTAGTCGGTATCTTTACTTAGGCCGTCAATGATTTGGGAGAAACGATAATATTTTTCGGTGGGTTCCATGTCCGGGGCGGAGATGATCAGCGGGGTCCTTGCTTCATCAATAAGAATGGAGTCAACCTCATCAACAATGGCATAGTGATGGCCGCGCTGGCACATTTCAGCAGTGGCGCGGGCCATATTGTCGCGGAGATAATCGAAACCGAATTCGTTATTCGTGCCATAAGTAATATCAGCCGCGTAAGCCTCGGTCCGGCTGACCGGGCGCAGGTGCCGGAGGCGTTCGTCGGTGTGATTTTCGTCAGAGTAATCTGGATCAAAAATCGCGGCGGGGAGATCGCCTTTGCCGGAGAAGATAACACCGACCGACAGACCCAGGAAATGATAGATCGGACCCATCCAACCGGCATCGCGGCGGGCGAGATAATCATTCACGGTGACGAGATGAGCGCCCCGGCCGGTCAGGGCATTCAGGACGATCGCGGCGACGGCGGAAAGAGTCTTACCTTCTCCGGTTTTCTGTTCGGCGATCTTCCCCTGGTGGAAAGTAATGCCGGCCATCAGCTGGACGTCAAAGGGGCGCATCTTCAAAGTGCGGACGCTGGCCTCCCGGGAAAGAGCGAAAACTTCGGGTAAAATGTCATCCAATTCTGCGCCGCCCTCGAGCTGATTTTTGAACTTCTGGATTTGGGCTTTGACCTCGCCATCCTTGAACTTCTTCGCCCAGTCTTCGTGGCTATTGATCTGCGCGACCAAAACCTTCAGTTTTTCGACTTCTTTTGAATTGGTGTCAAAGAGACGACCGAGGAGATTAAACATACGTACTTGATTCTATCTTAAATGAGACTAATGACCAAGTTGCTGGCGGTGTAAATTATTCGGAGAAATACTTTTTCTTGAGGAAATCTGTAAATTCTCTCATCTCTTCTTGATATTCTGCCAATTTCAACCGCCTTTGTTCGACCTGTGAAACTTCCTGAAAGGCTGCTCCCTGACTTTCGATCCTACTATTTCCATAACCGGAAATGTTCACAATTAAACGTCGGTCATAAGGAACTATCCGATCTTTATAAAACTCGTCTAGGTATGTCATCATCTTTTTTGCTCCTGCCAGATGTTTTTCTTTAATTTTTCTTCTTAATTCATGGGCCGTGGAATATAGTTGATCGAGTTCCTCATCTGGGGCCTTCTGTCTATCTCTTTTGCCTGCTATTTTAAACGCGCTTGCGGCTTGTTTTTCGAGCCCCTCAACATCAGCCGCTTCTAAATCTATCCACGGAGAACGAGTCCCCCTATCAAGATGTCCTTCACAAGATTGTCTGGTATTAATTCCCAATAGATTAAAAACGACAACTGTGTCAATTATCCCAGCATCAATTCCCAATCCCAAACCATCTGCGGTTTTCTCGAATTGTCTATAAGCTTCACGCCATTTTTTTTCTTTTGCCGAGATCTTCTCGGACGAAGATGTTTCAGTTGCCACAAAAGTAATATATCATCTATCCGCGCTGTGTTTTGAGCAGGAATCTTTTTTGGGAGTTAGGTTAAAAATCATGGCTATATTATAGCGATAAACAAGTTGCTGACTAATGTTATTTCAACAACTCCCGTAAAAGACGATAGATTTCTTTGCGGTGACCGATGAGTATGACAAAAATCTGAGTAAGGGACTTCCGATAAACAATACGATAATCACCTGCTCGAATCCGATAGATATCCCTGAAACCACTTAGTTTCTCTTCCTTAGAAAATCTTTCTTCAGTTAGACCCCTTATTTGCCTGGCCAAGATGATCTGAACCGTTTTTGTGATACCCCTGAATTGTTTTTCTGCCTTTGTTGAGAAAATTACTTTCATAGCCCGAGTTCACTGGCGATATCCTCGAAATTTTTCCCTTTGGCGAAATCGGTTTGAGCAACTGCTTTCCTATCTGTTTCGTCTTCGAGATAAGCGACCATCCGGTCGAAAAGATCCTTGCCTACCATATAAGCCTGGACTTTGTTTCTTTTTTGAATCGCAACTGGATAGTCGAGGGATTCGGAAATGATGCTGGCGGGGTTTGTTTTTAAGTCAGAGATTGAAGCGTAAGTCATAACACGATCATAACCGATAAACTGGTCTTTTGTCAAGACCTGTTTACTGGTCTTTAGATTAGGCTAATAACGAGGTTGCTCGCGGTATAGACGGACTTGATTTGGAAATGGGGACTGATGTTGGCAATGAATTCATCGGCGACAATTTTGTGCTGATCCCAATAAAGGCGGTTGATAAGAACGTGGTCTGCTGATGATTTCATTCTTTTTAAAATCTTGGCGTCCTTGAATTCCGGCGGGGTGTCAAAGCCCTGATAGCAATCAACCAGGATCAGGGAAAATTTCCTTTTGGTTTCCTTGATAAATTTGACCGCGTCGGTATTGATGATCTCAAGATTTTTGATTTTATCCACCTTGAAATATTCTTTGGCAATACCGATCATCACCGGGTCTATTTCGATGGCCGTCAGGGCCGCGTTGGGATAATGTTTCCGGAGCCAAAACAGGGCCGAACCGCCGCCCAGGCCAAGAAGTAAAACACTTTCCGGCTGATAATCCTTGGGTAAGAGATGGGAGATCCCCTGGCTCCAGATCCAGACCATGACGCTGCCGGACTGGGTCAGACCGCTGGAATCCAGCCGCAATTCACCCATGAACTTGATCAGTTTTAGGTCGCCATTGTAGTCGGAGCGAAATGTTTTTATTGTTTCGGGAACAAAAAGCTGCTTCAGAGACATGTGGTTATTTTAGCCGATTCTTTGCCGCCAGCTCTGCCTTGGTTTTTTGGATCAGATTGGTCCAAACTTTGTAGTGCTGTTTGAGCTGCCATTCGGTGACATTGGCCGGAGGGATCTTCTGTGTGGCGAAGGCCTGATCAAGTAGGGCGGCGGCGGCTTGATCGCGGTCCATGAGTGTCGGGGCTCCGGAGACGATGACAGCCAGACGAATCTTATTTCTTTCGGAAAGCACGATGGTGGAATTGCCGGCGTTCTCGGTATAGGCGATCTTTAGCCCGAAGACGCCTGGATAGACTCCAAGCAGACCGTTCCAGTTACTGATGTAATAAAAACCATGGGTACTACTCTCTTCGAGATCCTCCCGGTCGGAGGCGGCGGCGGCCATGATTTCGGGATAGTTCTTAACCGTATTTTGAACCAATATGGCAATATCAACCAAGGTCGAGTACTGAGCGTCGTCATCCAAACCATCGGGGTTAGCAAAATGACTGTTTTCCATTTTTAATAGAGTCGCTTTTTGATTCATCAGGGAAATAAAATCTGGTAGTGACAAACCATTTTGGGTTGCAATTCCCTCCGCGATCGTGGCGGCGGCGTCATTAGCCGAAGTGGCAATGGCGGCGCGAAGTAGGTCGGAAAGTTTGAGTTGCTCCCCGACTTTGAGTCCTAAGGTGGTCGGGACTTTGTCAACCGAAGTTTTGGTCGCGGTCAGGAGCTGGTCGGGAGTGCCAAGATCGAGAGCGACCTGCCCGGTGAGAAGTTTGGTAAAAGAAGCCGGAGAGATTTTGTCCGTGGCGCCACTTGCCAAATAGACTTCGCCGGAGTCGAGATTGAAGACAAGATAGTGAGGCGCTTTGACACTAATCTTTTTTGCCGTGGAAATGTCCAATGGCAGGATTGGCCCGATCTTTGCCTTCAGCCTTGGCGTTAGCACCAGGGAAAAATTCGCCTGGGGGGAGAAAAGCTTTGGCTTCGGCCAAAAGATAAGTGTCGAGATGAACCCGAATAAAATGATGGCAGTGATGATCCAAAATAGGTTAGCCTTCACGCTTGATCACTTCTTTGCCCATGAAGGGCACCAGAACCTCAGGAACTTTAACGCTTCCATCGGCCTGCTGGTAGTTTTCGATGATCGCGGCCAAGAGACGTGGGGTAGCGGCGACGGTATTGTTGATCGTGTAGACGTATTTCATTTCACCGTTCTTGGCACGGTAACGGATATTCAAGCGCCTCGCCTGGAAGTCGTTGAAGTATGAATCGGAATGGGTTTCGCGGTACTTGCCCTGACCGGGGAACCAAGTCTCGATATCGTATTTCCTGCGTTGACCCGCTCCCATGTCACCGGTACACATAAGCAGGACATGATAAGGAAGTTTGAGCGCCTGGAGCAACTCCTCGGCATTCCCAAGCATTTCATCATGCATCCGTCTGGTCTCTTCTTCATCGGCGATGGTATAGACGACCTGTTCGACTTTGTTGAACTGGTGGAGACGGAAGATACCCTTGGTATCCTTGCCATAAGTGCCCACCTCGCGGCGGAAGCAGGGAGAAATCCCGACCATTTTGACGGGGAGGTCCTTTTCGTTGACAACTTCGTCTTTCAGATAGGCGGTCAAAGAAACTTCAGCAGTGCCAATGAGACTCTGGCCATCCTGGGTTCGATAGTGATCTTCTTGACCCCAGGGGAAATACCCCGTGCCCCACATGGCATCCTCATTCACCATCCAGGGGACGGTCATCGGAGTGAAGCCTTTGAAGATCATATGCTTGAGGGCATAAGTGAGAACGGCGTACTCGAGAAGGACTAGATCATTCTTTGTGAAGAAGGCGCGAGTGCCGGCGATCCTGACGGCCCGTTTTGTATCCAGAAGGTCAAGATCTTCCATGATTTCATCGTGCGTCTTGGGTTTGAAGTCGAATTTGGGCATCTCGCCCCACTTTTTGACTTCTTTGTTCCCGGTGTCGTCCTTGCCATGCGGGACATCGGCGGCGGCAGGATTGGGGACCTGATACATCAGATCCTGGTAGGCTTTTTCAACCTGGTTGAGTTGGGGTTCGATATCTTTGAGTTTTTCCTTGAGATCGCGGCCTACGGCGATATCGGTTTCATTTGGCTTACCACCTTTGAGTTTGGCGGCATGTTCGTTGATCTGGGCACGCAGCTTCTGAACCTGTTCCATCAGATCGCGTCTTTCAGTGTCAACTCTGATAACCTCGTCCACAATGTCAGGGTTAAACTGTTTGGCTTCGATGGCCTTTTTAAGTGTGTCCGCGTTTTCGCGAATATATTTTATGTCGAGCATTTTCTTTATTGATTAACTTAATAATACGCTAAAGACCCCAAAGAAATTTGGGGTTAGGCTCGATCTTTACAGAGGAGAGATGCCACACTAACCGGTACTCAATTCCTGCGTTTACGGGCTTACCCGCCCCGGTTTTTTACCCCGGAGAGCTCGACAGTTGGAGGCTGTCTTAGACGCTGTTAACGATATTATAGCAAATTAGAGCCCCAAATCAATGGAAATGCCCTGAATTGCAGTCAGACAGATGCCGACGAAGTCAGGAAGAGCGATCCCGAGCTTCTCTTCACAGAGTTTGATGTGTTCGCGGTGAACGCCTTTGGCAAAGGCTTTATCAGGGAATTTTTTGAGGACAGATTCGACTGTCACGGAGGCCAGTTTCCGGTCGGGCCGGACCAGAGCGGAAGCGACGATCAGACCGGATAATTCATCGCAGCAAAAAAGAGACCAGTCCATATTTGATTGTGGTTCTGGGGCTTTCTCACTCCATTCCCAAGCATGAGCCTTGATTGCTTGGATCATGAGAGGATTTTCCTGATTCTTTTCCAGTTCTTTGATGATGATCCAGGGGTGTTCCTGGGGATTGGATTCGTAGTCGGCGTCATGGATCAGGCCGGTGACGCCCCAGAGGGATTCGTCCTCCTTGAAAAACTTGGCCAGGCCGCGCATACAGGCCTCGACACAAAGCATGTGTTTGACTAGATTTTTGTTGACGGTCCAGGAATTAACGAGGTCGAGAGCTTCGCTACGATCCATTTAGGCGATTTCCTTGATATGGTAAATGACTTTACCGGCAGGAGCGGCGACTTCGACTTTTTCGCCTACGCCTTTGCCCATAAGAGCTTTACCCAAGGGAGATTCGTGACTGATTTTCTTCTCGGCGGGATCGGCCTCCCACTCACCGACGATGGTGAATTCATGGGTGGTGCCATTGATAGCGACTTTGACCTTGCTGCCGACGCCAACCTGGGTCTTGCTGGTAGTGGCCTGGATAATCTGGGAACGATTAAGGATATCAGAAAGTTCATCGATCCGACCAACCAACGTGGCGTGATCGTCACGGGACTGGTGGTATTCGGCATTTTCAGAGAGATCGCCGAATTCACGGGCTCGAGCAACACGCTCAATCGCCGCGGGAAGTTTGTTGGTTTTGAGGTCCTCAAGCTCAGCAACCAGCTCGTTATAGCCGGTGAGAGTCAGGTGGACTTTGTTGTTTTTCATAGTCTAATTTTTGGTTATTGTAGGCCAATTGCGGCCAAAATCAAGAGCCGGCAAAGAATCATTTTAGCCGTCTGTCCCTAACTTTTCAAAAAATGGCTGATGGGCAGCTCCTTTTCAATAACGGAAGCTAATTTTATGCTAAAATACGCCTAAAGTCAAATGAAAAGTGACCAAATTGGCCCCGTCGTCTAGTGGTCCAGGACATTTGGTTCTCATCCAAAAGATCGCGGGTTCGACTCCCGCCGGGGTCACAATAAAGTAACTTGCACTGGATTTGTAAATATTCTATAGTTGAGTTATTACGTGTTAGGTAAAAGAATATGGGTATTCTTCTTTGGTTAATATTAGGAGCGTTGGCCGGTTGGATCGCGGATATGGTGATGGCGAGTTCACACGGTACGCTCGAAGATATAGTTTTAGGCATCATTGGCGCGTTCGTGGGTGGATTTGTGATGAATTTCTTCGGTTTTTCGGGCGTGACAGGTTTCAACCTATACAGCCTGATAGTAGCCGTGGTTGGGGCGGTGATCCTCATCGCTTTGGGACGTCTATTGCATAAATAGAATTATTAAAATTAACAATAAGAAGTATATGGCAGATCAAAATAAGGGGGGCGTAAATCCGGTAGTGGCCGCAGTTACGGGAGCGGTAGTTGGAGCAGGCGTGGCAGTGGCCGCTGGGGCGGCGGTTTTAAGTAACAAAGAAGGCCGTAAGAATGTGGAGAACACTTTGGATAAGGTGAGGGATACTGTTGAAGAAAAGAAGGAGGAAATGGTGGATAAGGCGCAAGATGTCGCCGGGACAGTTCAACATGAGGTCGATCACGCGAAAAAATCCATCGAAAAGGTAGTTGATCAAATCAAGTAGCTGAGAGATATGGAAGACCAAAAAACTGAAGAGACGACAACAGTTACCCAACAGACTGCTCCGGCACAGGTGGTCAAGACGACCAAGACGGTCGTGCCGCCGCCAATAAAAACCGAGCCACCTCAAGAGAGGTATGAATCAAAAAAGGCCATTTTCCGGGCTTACCAAATCATTTACTACATTCTTGGTGTGGTTGAAGTGCTATTGTTTTTCAGAATTGTTTTGAAGGCGTTCGGAGCCGATCCGTTAAGTGGTTTCGCCTATTTTATTTATGCAGTAAGTGGGCCGTTCGCAGCGCCTTTTGCCGGCATGTTTAATAACATCGAGCAGGGGCAAAACGTTTTTGAACTGGGGACATTTATCGGTTGTTTTGTCTACCTGGTCGCGGCCATTGGTTTGGTTTATTTGTTTCAGATGGTCAAACCAACGAGCCCCAAAGAGGTTGAGGAAAATGTTTGACCGTGGACCAAACCGGCAACTGTTTTGAACTGTTTTGTTTTGTAATGATTAGCCTCATGTGTGACAATCGTTATTGTGATACTTGGGACCAGACCCAAGTGCCTCACATAAAAAATTTTAGGAAGTCTTCGATATATGGGTATTCATGATCAGATCGTAATTTGGAGATAATTTGAATATCTGGACTTATTGAATGTATGAGTCTTTCGGCTTCGGCATAACCACCGTGATTATCTTCGCTGTTTTGGATACAAAGTATCTTGTCTTTGGGAAAGTCTTTTATTGGTGCATAACGTTTTTCGAACCCTTCTGAGAAATCAGTAATTGGAATACCGCACAGAATAACTTTGTTGATGGATTGAGGCATCTGACGAAGAATTTCCATGGCTACTGCCGTGCCAATGGATTTGGATAGGATATTGACCGTTTTCCCTTCGAGTGAGGTGATTATTTTTTGGGCTTCTTTTTCGATCCAGTCAGGTTCGGCGCTGCCGGTTTGCCAATGGTCCCAATAAGCGATCGAAACCGGGCCGAGTGATTTGAGCCTCTCTTGAGTTTCTTCGGCCCATTGTTTGTTTTTTGGGGAAAATCCGGGAAGGATTACAGTTTCCATTTCGTCCCATTATACCCGCCGATTCCCCCATTAGCCTCACCAAGCTGGTAAAATGGCTCAATGATTACACGAGATGGGATGCCGTACCGACAAAGTACTTTGGGGATTGTGACCGGTAGCGATGGTAAATTTCTGATCGTAAATAAAATGGTATACCAAGATAATCAATGGAGCTTTCCCGGCGGCGGAGTAGACGAAGGGGAAACTCCAGAACAAGCCTTGAAACGCGAACTGGTAGAAGAACTAATGTCAGATAAATTTGAGGTTGTTGGTCAAAGTCAGAACCCCTATGTTTACGAATGGCCCGACCAAGTAATTGAGACGGCCTACAAAAAGAATGGAAAATACTTTCGGGGAACACAACTGACTCAATATTGGGTCAAGTTCATGGGTGAACAAGATGAAGTGAAAGCTGGGGATGGGGTTAGAACTGTCAAATGGGTTACGCGGGAAGAACTCAAGACACATCTGGTTTTTCCCAATCAGTGGGAAAATGCAGAAAAGGTAATAAAGGAGTTCTCTAGTTAACATGGACGGTGCATCTGTATTTATATTCGATAAGAGTAAGAAAAAGATCCTCTTGGTAAAGAGAAGAGACATTCCGGTTTGGGTCATTCCCGGCGGAGGCATTGAGAAAGACGAATCTCCAGAAGGAGCAGCAGTCAGAGAAGCCAAGGAGGAATCTGGGTATGACATTAAAATAATCCGAAAAGTGGCTAAATATACTCACAAGGGAAGTGGAAAGATTAATCATCTTTTTGAAGCAAGTATGACCGGCGGCGAAGCCAGATTAAGCAATGAATCAAAAGAAGTAGCTTTCTTTGATCTCAATAACCTGCCAGAGCTTCGTCATCCGTTACTCTCAGAATGGCTTAGGGACCTGGACAAACATTCGAAAAACGTTATCGAGAGAGAAATCCAAGGAGTAACAATTAAACAGGCGTTGGGACAGTTTCACAAGCATCCAATCGCAGTTATCAGGTTTATTCTGGTTAGATTCGGAATTAGGATCAACACATAACCTGTTTGTGTTACAATAATTTTCAGTCAAGAGGTAGTGAGGGAACTAGCCCGTTATTAACTACCAACAACCGATCCTGAAAAGGACACGGTGCTAAATCTAGCCCGAAAGGGGGAAGACAAGCCGTAAGGAAACATGGTTTTTGTTTGTCCTCTTTCGGAGGACTTTTTAGTAATTAGGGGCAAACAAACTATGTCTAGACCGGAAAAGTTGGAGGGGGGTTTTATCAATCAAGTGTTTCGCGAAGATGGGGTGGTCGCCAAGGAGTTTGGCGGCGAGGCTCTTGTGCGCAAATCTTGCGAAAATCGTTTACGAAGAGAACGACATGCCTTGGTGCGTTTTGGAGGAAGTCTGGCACCAATATTTTTGGGATTTGATGACGATGGCAGATTGCTTCAAGAGTTTCTCCCCGGTGGAGTACTGGAAGGTAAGGCAGTCGAGAAGGACTATGTCGATTCTGGTACCCTTCTATCCTCAATCCACTCCCCCGTGGCTTGTAGTATTGATTACATTCAAAATGCTTTGGAGAAAGCATGGGATAAGTCACGAAAATTGGCGGCAGAAATTATGGAAAATGAGGGGTTGGAATTAACAATATTGGTGGATTGGGAAAAGGTATCAAAAATGGGAGCAACGAGGGTCCACCGAGACTTCTGGTTTGGGAACATTATCAGAACAAATGACGGGGTGCGCGCGATTGATTGGGAGTTTGCCGGAATTGGCAGTCCTTACGAGGATTTGGCGATCGTAGAGCTATGGATTTTTCGGGAATATGAGAGGACCCAGCCCCAGTGTCGCGAGTGGTTTGTCCGGGGGTACGGAAAAGACTTCGACCAGCTGACGATTATCGAATTTCTGAAAGCGAAATGTGTTGAGTTCCTGGCGACGACGAATCTGGCTGAATATCTAAACGAGGACGCTGATGGCTTTTACCACAACAAAGTTAAACTATTGAAAGAACTAGTATGAGACAACAAAACGGTCACTATCACGCACAAACCCTGTATGAGGTTACTGGCTGGAGACACTTTGTCTATTTATGGTGGAGTCTTCTAGCCGCGAGACTATTATCGGCAAAATCGCTGACGGCCCACATGCCCTTGGAGATCCAACATCCAAGGATCTTTAGAAAAAAGGAGTTGGGAAATAGACTGATCGGCTTTGGTGAATTTTGGAAAAAGATTTTTTCGGTCAAACTATATTGGGAGAATGCGCCATTGCTGATCTATGGAACTTGGAAATTGAAATTTGGGCAGACTGATTGGCGTCTCATGCCGGAAACTATTGACCTGTGTTTGGATACCGGTCATCTGATGCAGGGAAGCAAAAACGTGTCGGGGGCAAGAAAAAGAATTGAGAAAATCTTAATAAAACGCGGGGCGATGATAAAGCACCTGCATCTGCACGAAAATGATTTGATCCACGACAGTCACTGGCGGCCAAAAAAGATATTGTCCAAAAGATTACTGGGCCGGCTTAAGTCAGGAAGGACTTTTATCTTTGAGAAAGGATGAAAGATTCATCATTTGTGACATAATCAGCTTAATGTTTATGAAACTTTTAGCCTTTTTCTCTGACCAAGATCTGGATAGCAAGCTACCGACTCCCGACCGTTCGGGGTATAACGTCCGCCGGGCCGGAAGAGCGGTGCTAACTAATTCGAAGGGAGAAATAGCATTAATGTATGTTGGTAAACATTCCATGTATAAGCTGCCGGGGGGTGGGATAGAAGAGAATGAAGATATCCATGAAGGACTAAAAAGGGAAATCATGGAAGAAACCGGCTGCCACGCCAACATTGGTGATGAGGTTGGAATTACGATCGAGATGCGAGACCAATGGAAGTTGGCCCAGATCTCCTATGTTTACCGGGCGGTGGTCACGGAAGAAACAAAAAATTTTAACTACACTGATGAGGAGATCGAAAGAGGTTTTGCTTTGAAATGGGTCCCCATTTCCGAGGCGATCTCCCTGATGGAGAGTCATACTTCGCCCTCAGATTATGATGCTAAGTATATGCAGAAACGGGATCTGACCATCCTCAAGGCGGCTCTAGGATAATTGCACTAAAAAATAGCGACCTTTTCTCCGGTTACTGGCTTGTGGAAATAAATGCCGTCGAATTGAAGGCTCTGCCAGCGAAGCCGCTGTCTGATTTTTTCGGTAAGTTTAGAGATATTTACTTGTGCCTTGTTTTCGATGTAGCAAAGGGTGATGTGTGGCTGAAAGTCTCCGGAAATTGGAGAGATGGTATTATTTTTCCTTATCCAATCGTTTAGCTGGTGGATATCATCGCTGATCATGGGGACGATAAAAATCGAATAGTATAGGTCTTGATATCCTACTCTAAAGTTAACATCAACTATCGTCGAAGCGCCTTTGCTTTTGATTTTTGTGCCGGTGTGACGGAATTTTTCGACCAGGTCGGAGTTTTCAACACCATAACAAATGGTGAGATGCGCTTTATCCGCGACATTTCCATTGATAGACGAAATTTCAGGTGATTTGTAGAGAAGTTCACTGGGGATTTGCTCTGAGATTATCGCCTGTAGCTGGGAACGAGAATCCGGAGCAACTTCGATTTGGACATAACCCGATTCATTTAGTTCCTTTAGTCTTTTTTCGATCAGGGGGATCCTGTCTTTTTTACCGGGTCTGTTTTTATAGTGTTCTAGTTCTCTTTCCAACGGATTAACCGGGATTCGCACGCCACTAAAATTCAGACTGATTAAATCTCGGGAATTGAAATCAAGTTCGAGGATTTCTATCTCGATATCGTCAATCTTCATCTGAAACTCCAGAAAGTTTTTTCCGTTTTCGTTATATTCATGAATGGGGGTGGTGACATAATCCTTAAATATTCGTTCGAGTTCTTTTACACTATTTCTTGAAACAAAAATGTCTAGGTCTTGTGGTTCGATATCTACACCCCACACCATCAAAGCCCCACTCGCGCCAAGCATCCAACTGATTCCGTTTTCATTGATATTATTTGCCAAAAAGACTAGGGCGTTGCTCACTTTCTCGGTTTGATCGCTCATGATTTTGATTCTAACAGTGTGAAAGATATAATGCTCATAGGTGAAAAAACAAACAGAGATTGAAATCAGAGGGGCATTGGATTTGACTCAGTTCGAAAAACTGAGGTCTTTGTTGTCGAAAAAAGGCTCCGAAATAAAACATTACCGCAGGCTGACCGTAGATATCTCACCTGGTTTTGACACGGAGACGAGAACTTGGAAGATAGATGACACCGTTGATCTCCGCATAAAGAAATCAGGCGAGGCAGAAAAGATAACTTTGAAAATTGGTCAATATGCCGGAAAGGAGAGACACGAGATCGAGTTAAATCTTAACGAAGGCGAACTGGCCAAAGCGGCAGAACTGTTTGATCTTTTGGGTTTTAACAAGGGAATGATCTACTACTGGGAAAGCTGGGAATACTCATATCAGAATTATGAGGTGAAACTAACTAAGATGGCGGAAGATTACTTTGAGTGGGAAATCGAATCAAAGGATAAAAAGTTTGACCCTCACGTGTTGGCGGAAGAGCTGGGTCTAATTCCTTTTACAGAGGGTGAATTTAAGAAAAGAATTGACTGGCAGAATCAGAATATTCACCGGTTGTATTCCCAACCAGAATTAAAGAAGTTAATCAAAACTTTTAGCACGAATCGTAAATGAAGACAATTCTGTTCGCCACTAATAACGAGAGGAAGGTCCGGGAGGCAAAAGCGGCGTGCGAGGGGTTCAGCGTTGAAGTCATTCAGGCAAAATTGGAAATTGATGAAATACAATCCAGTGACCCTCAGAAAATTTCAAAAGCAAAGGCAGAACAAGCTTTTTCTTTGGTGGGGAAACCGGTAGTGGTGACCGATACCTACTGGAAGATTCCGGCTCTGAATGGGTTTCCCGGAGCGTACATGAAAGAAGTAAACGAATGGCTGTCCCCGGAAGATTTCCTTCAGTTGATGAAAAATAAAGATGACAAGCGAATATCATTCACCGAATCGATTACTTATAAGGACGGAGACCAGACTAAAATATTCAGCAAGGAATTTTGGGGGGAATTCGCCGATACCCCAAGGGGGTCGGGTAATTCGATCGAGCAGCTGGCCCTGTTCGACGGACAAACTATTGCTGAGAAAAAAGACCAAGGAAAACTAAGTCATGATCCGAAGGATTACGTCTGGTTCGAGTTTGCCAAATGGTTCAGCAGATAATGATGGGCCTGAAAATAGAGGCCGGCGGAGCGGAGGAAGGGGTGTTCCGCTTTGTAAAAGCCTCTATTCACCGGCTCGCCTGATCTTTCGTAAACTTCAAAGACTTCACCATATTCGACAATCTTTTCGGCAACTTTCCCGAGCACTTGCCTCGCCTCATTAAGACGTCCCACTTTGGTTAGCGCGAGAGAATATAAAATTCCCGGCTCGAGCCAGAGCATACCTTTGTAATTGTGATAGTCAGGCATTCCAAAGAGATGATGATGAAGCGGCCGGCGATTCAGCGGATAGGCGGGATAATTCGTTTCCAGAGTAAAGTCGGCGAAACAATATTCTTTGGCGTAACTGAGAATTTTTTCGGCCTGTTGCTGATCGGCGATGTCCAGAATGACTGCCAATAAATTGGCGTGGGTAGCAAAATAATCCTGCCTTTTGTAGTCATGCCAATCAGAAAAAAAGGCGCCGTTCCAGAATGTTTGGTTGATCTTTTCTCTGATTAGATCTGCGTGATGGAGGAGACTCACCTCTTTTGTCAGAAATGACTGATCGAAGAGGGCGCGGGCATAGAGAACATTGGTATAAAGGACCCGGCCGAACTTCGCCGTGGCGTCGGCGTATTCCGAGTAGGGCCATTCCGTAATGAGGCGGTCACCAAAATGGCTGGTGTACCAGGAGAGACTGCGGTTGAGAGGTTGTCTCACGGATTGAACAAAATCTTCGTCCCTAGTAATACGAAACAATTCGGCACTGGCAATCGTGGCCAACAAGCCACCATCAAGGACACAACCGACGCCCCAATTCATCCGGGAGCGGAAGTTGGCCTTAGGAGTTTCAAAATAAGTTGGTCGGCCTTGGTATTTTGAATAGGAGGAAGCGCTTCTTTGGATGCGAAAAGGTATCAAGCCATCAGAGCGTTGGTATCTGAGCAGAGCCAGAATTGCCTCCTTCCCAATTTCCGTCTGGCCGCTTCTGACGACACCGGGAAGAGCGAGTAGTTCATCACGGGCCCAGATATCTACAAAATGATGACCGCCGGCTTTCAAACCCAGTCCCTCGACATGACAATCAAGAATTGTCTGAAACGCAATTTCGGTAGCTCTGTCCTCCACCCTTATCTCTTTCGAGCCGGGACATTCTTTTACCATAGCCGCATTTTAATACAGTTTTTTGTTGTAGACCTCAAGAATAAATCGGCCATCGCTTCCTTGGGTCGGATCGCCCTGATAAATGGTGACCCCGCAATTGATGGGCCCATCGTTTTCATCAAGGTAAATGAATTCTTCTTCGTCCATTCTTTCCAGCTGGGCCCTGATCGAAAGAATGGTCAGGTTATGGGTGATGGCCAAAATGTCTTGCTCTGCATACTCTCTAATTAGGGTATAGAACCAAGAACTACTGCGGGCGCGAACGTCGGGGACACTTTCCCCTTGTAAATAACGATGACGATAACGTCCGTCAAAATCATACAATTCCTTTTGTTCCGGATGAAAAACTAAGTAGAGGCGCCAGTCAGAATATAAAACTCGCTGACCGTGTTCCTGCTCCCTGATTCTTTCGTCCACAACCTCATTGACATCGGCAAGTTCCGGCCACGACTCTTTCATAAATTGTAAGGTTTGGCGGGTTCTGACGTAGGGTGAGACATAAATGACAACGGGCAGACGGATCATCTCTTTCAGACCGGCGGCGACCCGCCTGGCTTGCTCCCCTCCCTCTGGTGTCAATGGCGTTTTGTGATCGCCACCAACAGCTGGAAATTTCTCTTTTAGTTCCCGGGCCATGCGAATGGTCTCTTCGCAGTCAAAACAGGTATCATACTGACGAACGAATTCCTGCCAAAGTTGATCCTTTCGCATTTCCTTTTTCAAACGATTGAAGGCGGATTCGCCGTGTCGAACTAGAGTGAGGGATTCTGGCCACTTCATAACGGTGATTCTACAATATACAATAGCCAGCGTATGAGAAAAGACTACAAGAAACTTTCGCTGTCTAAACATCTCCGTTTCCGTGGAAAGATCCAAGTCACCAGTAAATTCGGGAAACTGAAAACAAAGGACGATTTGTCGATCGCCTATACGCCCGGAGTAGCGGCGGTATCCGAACTCCTGGCCCGCGAGCCGAAAAAAGCCTTTGATTATTCGATCAAGTCCAACACGATCGCGGTCGTTTCTGACGGCTCCGCCGTCCTGGGACTGGGGAACATCGGCCCCTTGGGGGCTTTGCCGGTAATGGAAGGGAAGGCGCTCCTCTTCAAAGAGTTTGGGGGCGTCGACGCCTACCCGATCGTCCTGGATACCCAAGACACAGAAGAAATAATTAAGGTGGTGAAACAGATTTCGCCTACATTTGGGGGCATTAATCTCGAGGATATTTCCGCACCCCGTTGTTTTGAAATTGAAGAAAGATTAAAAAAAGAATTATCCATCCCCGTCTTCCATGACGATCAGCATGGCACGGCGATTGTAGTCTTGGCGGCGATCATTAATAGCCTGAAGATCACCAAAAAAAAGAAAAAGACCCTAAGGGTCGTCATCAGCGGGGCCGGTTCGGCGGGAATTGCGATCGCCAAGCTACTCTTACTTTTTGGGGTTTCCGATATCGTCATGACGGATAGTAAGGGAGTGATCAACAAGAAAAGGAAAGATTTGAACCCTCAGAAAAAGGAGATCGCAAAACTGGGGAATAAGAGAGGTGTTTCTGGAGAATTGAAGGATGCCCTGCTGGGAGCGGATATTTTTATCGGGGTCAGCGTTGCTGGCATCGTCACGTCCGCGATGGTTTCGACAATGAATAAAAGGGCAGTTGTCTTGGCGATGGCCAATCCGGCGCCGGAAATCATGCCGAAGGAAGCGAAAAGGGGAGGGGCGCTGATCGTCGGAACCGGGAGATCTGATTTCCCGAATCAGATAAATAATGTCTTGGCTTTCCCGGGAATTTTCCGGGGGGCGCTGGACCACCGGGTTGCCCAGATCACCGAGAAAATGAAGCTTAAAGCTGCCCGGGCGATCGCTTCTTGTGTCAAAGAAAATGAGCTCTCTCCCGACCACATCGTCCCTAGTCCCTTTGATCCAAAGGTCGCCAAAAGTGTGGCCGAGTCAATTTCGTAAGGATCAATATCCGAGTTCAGAGACGGCGGTGAGGAAGAGCGCGCTGCTCCAGGCAAAAGGATGCTCGCTTTTGTAAAACCAAGTGTTGAAGGGATTACCCTTTTCGTCATAGATCTCGTAAACTTCATTGTGTTTGACGATCAGCTTGGCGATCTTTTTTAATAATGATTTCGCTTGGCGAGAGTAATGTTTTTTCAGAGCCATAACTGAAACTGCCCCAAGCCAAAGCCAGGCGCAGTCATTGTTGTGATAACCGGAAAGGCCAATCAGATTAAATCTCTTGGGAATTAGACTGTGGTGAAACTTGGGAGTATTGACCCGGCAGGGAACGGGGTAGTGGACATCGGATTTCAAAAAGTGAGAAAGGATGCTTTTGGCGATTTTGTCCGGAACGACTTTCCACCAGACGGCGAGCATATTGCCGTCAACAACAAAGGACTGAGATTCTTTCGGGGTGGGGCTACCCAGATTGTTTAAATAACGGCCGTTGAAGAAAGACACTAGCAAGGACGAGCGGGTTTTCCGATACCGTTTCTGCCAGATCTCTTTATTTTTTCCCAGCGACCTCCCGATTTTACCCATACTGTCGAGCGCCTTGAGATAAAGAATATTGGTGTAGAGTGTAGCGCCTTTCAGGCGGAGAGAATCCATCCAGCTCTCATGCCAGTCTTCGTTGACCAGGAAGTTGTCGGTATGTTTCCGATACCAAGACATGGCTTTCACTAGTTTGGGCCACCACTTTTTCACTTTTTTTATTTCTCCACCGTGTTTGATGAATTCGTGAATAGCGATGACAAGGAGAGAACCGCCGTCCTTGCCCCGAAGGCCGCGGCCATCTCTGCCGCTGAACCAGAAGTAAGCCGGGTTGAGGCTGAAGAGCGGTATTATCTTACCGAAGGTTGGCAGGCCCAAAAGCCTAAAGTAGAGGCCGAATCTGGAGCCGATCCGATTGGGCACTTGGCCATTGTTATCAATATGGGAGACAAAGAGGCTGATCTGTTTTTCGGCAATAGAAAGGTCGCCTACCCGCAAAACTCCCAAAACTGTCCAGAGACCATCACGGGCCCAGTACTCATGGAAGTTGGTTAGACCGGCGAAAATTCCATCTTTGGCATAGCAGGATTGGAGTGATTTTTTGGCGATCTCGGCGGCTTGCTGGATCAGATTCGTTTTTGGCACTTAACGATTCTAGCCTGTGTGTGGCCAGGTGTCACTAGCGGTTTAGTAGTTGCCCCAGGTAAAGGAAAAGTTATTGGCGAGACTGAAAAACTCAGCGAGTGTTTCGGCATCTCCGCCGGACGGAGGCTGCTGGGTATTGGTATTTAAAATTGTCTTTAGGTTTGGTGTCTGATAAAAGAACTGGATTTGGCCTTGCTGGTCAATGAGACCGGCAATTGGTAGGATCGGCTGTAAATTGCTTCCCCCTTCGCTAAAGGCTAGGGAGAGGATTTTCCTGGCCTTCGTCATCCCGAGGATGGAAAACTGCGCCTGGGTGACAAAATGAAGTAAGGCGGGGTTGCTTCTCTCCTCATATTTTGCCAGGTCACGTCTGGCTGCCAAGATGCCGCGAGGAACCTTGCGTTTCTCAAGTAATTCGAGGCCATCTTCGGCAATTTCATAGCCGGCGCCAAGACTGATGGTCTGAAAAGAAGGATCAATCGTGATCATGGAACCTGATTTCTCATGCCAAAGAGAAAGCCAGTAATGGACCTGGCCGGCTTGGCAAAAATATGTTGGGGACAAACCTTTGGCGAGATACGGAACAAGACGGCTACCGGAGAGTTTTTTGGTTTCAGTAAGAAGGTTCCAAAGATTGTCATCAAGGCCAAGCTGATAACAAAGACCGGCGCAATCTCCGAACTGACGATTGTCCTGATAAAAGGCGTCAATAATGGCGGTGCAGAAACCGCCCGGGTTTCGGGTAAGACGAACTGGGACTTTTGTTAGCTCGGCAAGAAAAGTAAGTGGCATATCGTAGCGGCGAAGTGCCATTGCTTCACTGGCAAATTGATCCAACAGCCGGTGGTCCATGCCCCAGAGACCGGCAACAACCTCCCGGGCCTCATTTACGATTTTGATGGGGATTTGCCGACCTTCTTTTTGTTTAATTGATTCCGGACCAAACATCCGGATATTATACCCTATAGTTAATAAATTTGGAAAGAAGCGGGAAATTAGTCCGGCAGGTGGTAAAATCGCGCTGTGAAGGAAAGTCTTTATGTTCCAGTAGTTGAGGTGGCGAAATTTTCGGGAAGAGGCGAGGTCTATTCCTGGACCAGAATTACGGAGCGGGACAATGCACCCGAAGGTTTTGAGGACTTCGTTCCCTATATTAATGTCATCGTGGAATTGGAAGAAGGTCCACGCACCACGGGTAGGTTAACTGATGTGAATTATGATGACATTCATTTTGGCATGGAGGTGGAGAGTGTGACGAGACTCAAAAAAAAGGACGATAGGGGCCCGCTGATTTATGGCGATGCTTTCAGGCCTGTATTGATGAGGACTGAAAAAACGACCCAAGAAGTAATTGACGAAATCCTAAACTCTTGAGGAACTAAATTATTCGAAGACCCTGATCTCGGAGAGGAGCTGATCGGCCTCCTGCTTGGTAAAGTTTTGGGGCAGCTGCCCCTCGAGAAGAAATTTCTTCAAATCGGCGACACTGACAATTCCCCTTTCAAAAAGAGAGTTTAATTGGTTCTGACGAAGGTCCTGCAGGACGGTAATGGGATGCAGGTGGGCTTTGATGATAAGATCGCGCAGACTATCTTCGGAGGGAAAACCCCAGCTGAGGATCCGCATGCCGATGCATTTGGCGTAATCAATCACATCTTTGGTTACTGCGGTGTTGGTGATCAACCAGGCTTTGTGACCTTCGTGATGGGCGGCTAGGCCGGGACTGGCTTTGATGTCCTCGAAACGGGCCTGGGTATAAAGCGCCACTTGGACGTCGGTTTTTATCCCCAGCTGATTGTGGAACTTACATTCGATGAAGTAGTGCTCGGCGGCGTTACTGGCCTCAATGTCTATTTCATGGCTGACACACTTACCGGTGAGGGTGACGCCAACCTTGGTTTGGTAACCCTGTGAGGAAAGGATCCTGGCGACAAATTCTTCAAAGGGATAACCGGTGGGGCCGAGGCGAATGATTGCGCGTTTGAGATCGTAGTTATAGGCATGACTGATGTAACCTTTGCGGCGTAGGAAGCCGAATACGTACGCATAGATCAAATGGGTGGAAATCTTATCGGTGAGTTTGTTTTTGGCGTATTCGATCGCTTCTCTGGCCACATCATCAGGAACGCGAGCAAATTTTAGCGACCGGGCCAGCTTTTCTTCGTCGAAATCTACAATCTCTCCCGATGCCTTGGTGACCTTGATATTCATATCTAAGACCATTTTACTGTAATATGGTATTAGAGTTATCAGTTAGTTTCAAAAGAAAACTATGTGGGGATACGGAACCTACGGAGGAATGATGGGTGGCCTTGCCGGCTGGAGCTTTTTTGCTCTGCTCACCTGGGTCGCCTTGATCGTCTTCCTGCTTTTGGGAATCGCCTACTTCTGGAAAGAGATCCAAAAACCGAAGGGAAAGCGCAAGTAATAGTCTTTGGTTATTAAATTGATATCAGAAGGGGGGTGATTTTTGATGAAACATGATCCAATGGCGACGGCGAATGCCGCCGGTTTGGTAACACTGATTTTGTACGTCGTTTGCAGAGTGTTAG
>CAYQLI010000001.1:30590-32820 GCA_964418355.1 uncultured Pseudomonadales bacterium
ACGGAATAGAACTTCAAAAACTGGGAACCTGGAATCTAACAACTGAAAACTTTATCCTCGGAATAGTAACCGCGACGATTGGTGCCTGGCTGGTCGGCTGGTGCTACGCCCACTGCTACAACATGTTCTTGAAGAAGAAGTAGAATGGAATGGGTATGAAGTACACCTGTCCAATGCATCCCGAAGTCAGCGTGGATAAGCCGGGAAAGTGCCCCAAATGTGGGATGGATTTGGTGATGGTCCACGAAATGGCAAAGGGGGAAGAGCCGATGGATCATACTGCCCACCACGCCAAGATGGGCCATAATTTCAAAACCCTCTTTTTTCAAACTTTGCCGGTCACTCTCCTGGTTCTGCTCCTCTCGCCCAATATTCAACGGTGGTTTGGTTTTACACTCACTTTTGCTAGAGTTGACGTGGCGCTTTTTATTCTTGGTTCTGTAGTTGCTCTGTACGGCGGCAGGCCATTTTTTAGCGCGGCGCTGGAGGAAATCAAAGGTCGCAATTTCGGGATGATGACCCTGGTTAGCCTGGCCGTGCTCTCGGGGTACTCCTTTTCGGTGGCAGCCACTTTTCTTTTCCCGGGCGAGTCGCTTTGGTGGGAAATATCAACCTTGGTTTCAGCCTTTTTGTTCGGTCACTGGATGGAAATGCGGGCAGTGATGGGAACAACCGGAGCGCTACAAGAACTAGCAAAACTAATTCCCCCGAAGGCGAATAAGCTGGTGGAGGGGAAGGTGGCCGAGGTGATGACAAGTGATCTAGTTAAGGGAGACAAGGTGTTGGTTCGGCCGGGTGAAAAGATCCCGGTTGACGGAGTGGTGATTGAGGGGGAAAGTTCGGTCAACGAAGCAATGGTGACCGGAGAGTCGAAGCCGGTCTTCAAGAGGGCGGGCGATGAGGTGGTCGGCGGAACGGTGAACAACGATGGTGCTTTGACCATCGAAATCACCAAGGTAGGAGCCGAGAGCGCGCTTTCCCAAATCATGAATTTGATCCGTCAAGCCCAAAATACCAAACCGTCAGTCCAGCGGTTAGCGGATCGGGCGGCGAACGTCTTAACTCTGGTGGCCATTGTCGTGGGTTCGGCCACACTTATTTACTGGGGAGTTATTTCCCCCCAAGGATGGATTTTTGCCGCAACCTTGGCGATCACGGTAATTGTGATCGCTTGTCCGCATGCCTTGGGGCTGGCGATCCCGACGGTGACGACCATTACCACTCAGGTCGGGGCGAGAAATGGGATTTTGATTAAGGATATCAAGGCCCAGGAAATTGCCCGCCGACTGACTTGGGTGATATTTGATAAGACAGGGACGCTGACTCTGGGTGAATTTGGAGTGGACAGGATCGTAGGGCAAAATCCTGAAGAAATATTGTCGGTAACAGCGGCGATTGATGCCCAATCGCAACATTCGATCGCGAAGGCAATCGTCAAGGAGGCGGAACAAAAAAAGTTGTCCCTACCGAAAGTGGAGGGTTTCATTTCATTTCCGGGACGGGGAGTGGCCGGCAAGGTCAAGGGTGGCAGCTATATCTTGGGAAATGAGGCGTTGATGAAGGAAAGAAAAATCAGCTTGGAAAAACTAAATCCGGAGATCGGTAAAGAAGTCGAAGAGGGCAAATCATTCATCTGGGTGGCAGAGGAAGGAAAAAAAGACGTTCTTGGAGTGATCGTTTTGTCGGATGTTATTCGAGAGGAGTCTCGTAAGGCGATTGCAAAACTTCATGAGATGAAAATAAAGGTGGCGATGATCACCGGCGACAATGAGAGTATCGCCAAGAGTGTTGCCCGGGATCTTTTGGTTGATACATATTTTGCCGAGGTCTTGCCGGAAGATAAAGTGAACAAGATAAAGGAGTTACAAAAAGATGGGTCAGTCGTGGCGATGGTGGGAGATGGGGTGAACGACGCACCGGCATTGACCCAGGCGGACGTGGGAATCGCGATTGGCGCCGGTACCGATGTGGCCGTCGAAGCGGGTCAGATCATCCTCATCAAGAACAATCCCCTGGATATTGTGAAGATCATCGAGCTTTCCCGAAAGACAAATACCAAGATGAAACAAAATCTGGCCTGGGCGGCAGGATATAACATCTTGGCGATTCCGATCGCGGCCGGGGTGCTTTACCGGTATGGGATACTACTACGCCCGGAGTGGGGAGCGCTACTGATGAGTGCTTCCTCATTGATCGTGGTCATTAATGCTTTGACCTTGAAGAGGGTAAA
>CAYQLI010000001.1:32830-33345 GCA_964418355.1 uncultured Pseudomonadales bacterium
TTTGGTAATCGCACGGCATGCGGTAAATAAGAATCAGGTCCGTTTATGAAGATCCTTTGGCCGTGTAGCCGAGTTTGCTTACCTCGGCGATGATTTTTTCGGGACTGACTTTTTCCGGTTCGAAATCTATGGTCGCACGCGACCGGGCGTAATTGGTCTTTGAGTTGGCCACACCCGGCAAGTCTTCCAGAGTTAGATCAATGTTGACCGCGCAACTGGTACAGTGCATACCTGATAGGGTCAGGGTGATTCTCTCCGTGTTTTCGGGTGGTTTTTTATTGAAGAAGTTGAACATAGAATAGATCCCTCGACTTCGCTCGGGATGACCTTCGGTCAAATAATATTGAAGGTTCCGGTATACATGCCCATACTACAGGAAAACACCAGCGGACCTGCCTTTGTGGGAGTAAATTCAACAGATTCGGTACCGGTCTCAGGAAGAATCTTGGATATTCTCAACGAGGGAATGGTAAAAGCGCGGGCGCAGCCGCCTGTCCTCTCGGTATTAAGGATCA
>CAYQLI010000002.1:0-4677 GCA_964418355.1 uncultured Pseudomonadales bacterium
AGAGCACGGCCATCACCAGACCCACGTACAGTGGCCTTTTTGATGCTCTGACGCGGGTAACGCCCCACGTCAGTAACACGAATGCCCAGAGGTAGGCCGCGTTCCCGGTAACAAAAATCGCGATACCGATAGCGACCACGCCCCCCAGAATGCACAGTGCCATTCCAAGCTTCCGCCGATTTTGTTCGGACATTGAATTCTCCTTACTGAGATAGTATGTGCGAGAGAGGTGACTTCGAGACTGACTCGTCTCGATTTCAGTGATAATTTACCACAAGTGGGGTCATATAGCAAGCTATAGGCTACTTCCGCCGGTTGCGAATTTCGTCCCAGATAACCAGAAGCGGTACGGCGGTGAAGGGAGAAGAATAAGAACCGGAGATGGTACCGATAAGAAGGGCGAGGGCAAAAATCCTGGTCGTTTCCCCACCGAGAAGAACCAGGGCCAGAAGCATGAAGATGATAGTGAGGGAGTATTCAAAGACCGGATCATCGTCTCACTAACAGCCTGATTGGCTAGATCGTAGATTGGAGTATTGGATTGTCTTTTTTGGAGTTCCCGGATCCGGTCATAAACGACGATCGTGTCGTGGACGGAGAAGGAAAGCACGGTCAGAGCCGCGGTGACAAAAAGGAGATCAACTTCGACACCGGCAAAGTGGCCGAGCAAAGAAAAGATACCCAAGAGAATAAGGCTGTCGTGGAGCATGGCCAGAATGGCGCAGACGCCGAACTTTAATTGCTTAAAGGCGTGGGTGATATGAATCAGAAGCAGGAACGAGGCAAGAAGGATCGCGTAAATGGTTTTCTTGATCGTTTCCTGTCCCATGGCCGGGCCGAGTGTCTCGAAAGAAGCAATTTTGACGTCCGGGTTGTCCTTTTGGAGTTTGGCAACGATTTCGTCCGCTTGTTTTTGGGTAATATCTTTCTCATGAATGACGGTTGAGTCGGAAAGGGTAATAACCGAACCGCCGGTAAAGTCAACGCTAAGCTTGAGGCCGTAGGTAAAAAGGGAAAAGAGGCCCGGAATGATGATCAAAAGCGAAAAGACGAGGTAAAGATAGCGGTATTTCATCCAGTTGATCATGGTTTAGCTCCTTTATAGAAAGTCCTTAATAAAGTGCGGGTGACAATGATGCCAGTGAATAGAGAGATGAGAATGCCCAAAAGGAGGGTGAGGGCGAAACCCCTGACCGAGCCGGAAGTGTTCAAGAAGGACCAGTCTAGAGGATTAAAGAGAATCAGGCCGGTGATGACCGTCGCCAGATTTGCATCTTTGATCGAGTTCCAGGCACGGCCAAAAGATAATTCCAGGGCGACCGAATGGGGACGGCCGGCGCGGATCTCTTCGCGGTAACGTTCGAAGATAAGGATATTGCTATCAACGGCCATACCGACGGAAAGGATGAAACCGGCGATACCGGGAAGGGTCAGGGTGACCGGGATCAGACGGTAGATAGTGGCGGTGATCAAGCCATAAACCACGAGACCCAAAATGGAAATAAAACCCATCCAGCCGTAGTAGAGGGTCATAAAGGCGACCACAACGGAAAGGCCAATGCCTCCGGCAAGCAGACTTTGATTGAGTGAAGTATCGCCCAGGGTGGCAGAAATATTTTTTTGAGACAGAATTTCGATCGGAACCGGCAGGGCACCGGCATTCAACTGGGTGGCCAGGAATTTGGCCTCCTCAATGGTGAATTTCCCGGTAATGATAGCATCGCCGGTAGTGATCTCTGACTGGACCACCGGGGCGGAGAGAATGGACTGGTCCAGGAGAATGGCGATGGGTTTACCTAAATACTCTTTTGTCAGCTTGGCGAATTTATCGCGGCCTTCGTCTTTGAACTTTAGGGAAACCGCGGGTTGGCGGTCCTGGGTTTCAAAAGTGACTGCCGCTGAGGAGAGGTCATTGCCAGTCAGGTCAGAGGGTACGAAATCAACGAGGGTTGGTTCTGCCGAGGGTGAGGCGGGATCGGATTTATAGATAGGTACCGCAAAGGAGAGGCTGGCAGTTTGACCGATGAGACTAAGGGCCTCCTGGGGTTTGTCTATACCGGGAAGCTCGACGATCAGGCGATACTGATCTCCTACCACTGAGGTTTTGACAGAAGCCTCGGAGACTCCGTAAAGATCAACCCGGCGACTGATGACCGAACTGACCGAGTCCAAAGCGGTTTGCCGCTGACCCTGATCAATCTTTTCCATATTGGCGAGAAGAGTTACCTGCATACCTCCCTGAAGATCCAGCCCCTTCTTGAAGCTTAGATTCGGATCAGAGGGCCAGTTGCCGATCTTGAAGTTTATTCTGAAACGCGGAATAGTGAGGCTGAACTCTTTGTTGAGGATTTTCTTCCTAAACTTTATATCTTGGGGCAGATTCAGGTATAAACAAAATACCGAAATGAAAATGATGAAATAAAGTAAGCCCCGAGATTGGCGCATGAGAGAATTGTACTACGAGGACGGACCCTGGAGGAGGGGGGTTTGGCTGAGGGTCAACTGCCTGGGGGAGTCGAAGCGATAGGTAATGCTAGTCTGATCAAGAGAGATGCCAACCTTGACGGTATCGCCGGGGCGGATTCCCAGGGCTTTGACCAAACGGCTGGGTAGAGTAATGGCTAAGGAATTTCCCGCTCTAATAATTTTTTGATCTTTCATGGTTCGCTCACCACTTATGGATTAACCATTGCCACATCGTCACCGATGAGCATAATTCGGGGTTGGGCTAGGATGTTGATAATAAATGGGTCTTTCCGATTCAGGCGGTAGGAGAATTCCTCTTCGGTCATACAGGAATAATTGACCTCGGCTCCGTGTTCGGTCTCATAGTCTTTGACGATCAGGGTTACCTGGGGCATGATCACCTTGCCGATAATGATGAGGTCAACCTCGTTGCCGGTTTTTTTATCGCCGCGGACAAATTTTGTCGAGACAAAGGCATATTTGATAAAGCCCAACTTGGAGCGGTTGTTGATGATCTGTTTCCCAAGAGAGGTAGTTTTGGCCACAATCGCAATCAATTCCGGATAGAAAGGATAGGAATCGCGGAATTGATAGTAGAGACGGTTTCCCCGAGCCTCGCTCTTGACCATACCTTTTTCCTGCATATGGGCCAATTCGCGGCGGACGGCGTTGATCTCCTCCTTACTACTCCTGGTCAGTTCACGGACGTAGTACATTTCTTTGGGATTCTTCAAAAAGATTTTCATCAGCTTGGCGCGAACGCGGCTGACCATAAAATCGGTTAGTTTTGCCATATGAACAACTATTGTCTGCAGTATAACACGGGGTTATCGGAAATCAAGAAAAATCTACTGGTAGCTGACGGATTTATTTGCCTTGGAAAGGATCTCGATCCAAATCTTGCCGGGGACGAATTGGAACTCCTTGCCCTTACTATCTTTGAAGACAGTGCGATCGAGACGGGTTTTCTTGCTCCAGGTGACCGAAAAGACCTGTCCCTGGCTCGCGATCAAACCAGTGCCGCTACCGGTAGTACCGTAAAGCATGTGCTTCTCGGCATCTATTGGCCCGGTTTCGGTGACGTACTGAATGATGATGGTGCCGGCGGAGAGCTGTTTGTCGGTATTCTTGTCCTTGTGGGCTTCGCCTCCATTGGTCCGCAGATAAGTCTTGGTCGAGGAATCGTAGGTCCAGCTGACGTTGTACTGGGCATAATCTTTCCAGAAATCAAAGCTGATGTTGGTGGCTGGTTTACCAGTCCCGCCGTCAGGGGTAGCACCGAATTTCCAGGGGATAAAGGTCTTGGTCCAGGAGTCTTTCTTGGGGTCAAGATTGGTAAAACCACGGGTTTCGGCCACTTTATAAAGATTGTTGGAAGAGCAATACATCGTATGCTCGGTGGCAACGGTGTGGCCGATGCGGTTGTAGTCTCTCCAACATTCCCTTACCGAAAGACCGAACTGATTCAGGTCGTTTGCTCCCTGCCAACCGTAGTCTTTGATCTGGCCCAAGGCGTTCGCTTTGTTCGGAGTATTGGCGCCGCCGACGTGGACGTAGATAGGATATTTACTATATTCACTGGCCCAATCTAGGAAATAAGTGCGGGCACTCCGCACCGGACCGATGATCAGATCCTGGGCGGCGATGTCACAATAGAAAATGCCCATGAAGCGGGTGATGGCCCCTTCAGCGACGGACTCATAAACGATATCTGCCGAACTAAGTCCGGACTGGGGTCTAGCTTCCTGATGGTTCTCGATCATGATGGTCATGGGGCGGCGTTTATCCCAAAGATTTTTTTCGGTGGTGGTATAAGACAAGCCATTGAGAGGACAGGTCTGGTTTTTGGGTTCGTCCGGACTGATGACAACGAGTGGTTTACCGGCGGTGGGAACCTCCCGGACCTCAGGCGAGATCAAACCGGTTTCGGCCGCACCCTTCGGCAGAAAGGCATAACCAATACCGACTCCCAATAAATAGGTCACGATCAGGGAGATAATAAAGGAAAGTTTTTTGTTCATTTATTTAAGACTTTCTTTGATGACTTGCTGTTCTTCCTTGCTGAGTACCTGGTCGGGACAGCGTCCGTTCTCGATCTGTTTAGCATAGACACGAGTATTTTCCCGACTATGCAATGAGCTTATCACAACTCCAGTCCCATTTTCATCTAGCAAACTCAGGATAAAACTTTGGTTGCCGCCAGTATCGGTA
>CAYQLI010000002.1:4687-6868 GCA_964418355.1 uncultured Pseudomonadales bacterium
ATTCCTTTTTTAGATTTTCGAGGGCCTCATGATTGCTCCCGGTCTTGGCAATATAATTGTTCAGGGCACTAATGAGATCTTTTTGGGCAACACCTCTGGTCAAGGACTGGTAATGGGACATCACCCGGACGAGAAGAATGGTGAGCAGAAGCAGCCAGAGGGATAAGAAGCCGAGGACTAAATAGAGTGAACCTGGATCTGACATAACAACACGATTGTACCAAAAATGGCTTAGAATATATCCATGTCAAAAAAGAGAACAAAGGCCCAGAAGATAAAAACTGCGTCACGATCAAAAAAGACCGAGGTGCCAGGCACGACTGGCTTCAAAATTAGTTTTGGCCCGGTGCATGGTGCTAAACCTAATTTAAGGAGACAGAGAGAAAATCAAAATGAACTCAAATTCTTCCGGTCTGACTTGACAAAGGTATTAGCACTGACTATGCTTGCTCTAGCTTCAGAGATCGTGCTTTGGTTAATATTGAAGCATTGAACTGAGGTTCCTGAAAGGGGGTGAGTCCGCTATGATAATGTACTGTGTTAAATGCCGCGCCAAGAGAGATGTTGGTGATAAATTTGAAAAACTGACCATGAAAAATGGTAAACCAGCCGCTCGCGCGGTTTGTCCAGTTTGTGGAACTAAGATGTTTAAAATTGGTGCAGCTTAGTATCCTTTCAAAAAACCCGACAAAAGGTTCGCCTCAACTCGGGTTTTTTGTGATTACTTTAGATCTTTTTTGAAACCTTTGTGCCAGTCTTCGAGAGCCGTCCTAACTAGATCTTTGGAGCCTAGCCCCAGGGAAAGCCCAAATGCCAAGGCGAGCATACCAACAAACCCGACAAACAGAGTATCTATCAGGTTCTTGGCGATCCCCAATTGGGAAATGGCGGCCAAGACGGTAAAAACCACAACCAGGTAACTAGTGAACTTCGCCATGAGCCGGGCAAGTTTGATGTCAATTCCCCCAAGAGATCCCTTGACCAACTTTTCTAAGAAACCGGCTAGGACTACACCGGCACCGAAGATAATAACCGCGGCGAATATATTCGGAAGATAGCCCAATAGTCCGTTGAGGACATCGGTAACGATATAAAGTCCCAGGATATTGATACTGGCCACAAAGAAGATCAGGATAGTCAGATAACGGACCAGCTCACCCAGGACAGTTTCGACTTTTTGGGTGACTTCGGCATTTTCGAGAAAGTGTTTTAGTGCTCCTTTGGCCAAGATATCTGAAAGACGTAAAACGTTCAAAAGCTTGATCACAATAGCTTTGAGCCAATTGGCCAAAACCAAACCAATGACGAAAACGATGACGGCGGCGAGCAGAGTGGGGATAAAAGAAATGATACTCACCAGTATCGAGTAAGCGGCATTGGTAAGCGAGCTTTGAACATTGAGAAGAAAGTTATCGGTCATATAAATTAATCCTAAACATCCGCCAATTACTTGTCAAGAGATGATACATAAATAGGCTCAAAAATGGTATAATGTAGGGGTTAACAGAAGGCCCGGGAAGATGCCCCTGCCGCAAGGCTGGGGAGGAAAGTCCGGACAACTAAAAGATAGGGTGACCCCCGAAAGGCGGTCGTCCCGCGGGTAATAACTGCGGGACCGCGATAGGGCCACAGAGACGAGCAACATGAAACGCCCGGCGAAAGCCAGGACTTTATCAGGGAAACTTGGTAAAGGCGGTAACCCGCCCCGTTGCAACTTCCGAACTAGTCGTCATAGGTGTCTTTTCCGAGTCTCGACGAAAGTCGGACACGACTAAAGGTTTGAAGGCATAGACAGATATCTTCTTAAACAGAATCCGGCTTATGAGGCCACGCTGTTAACACTTAGAGAGATAAAACTTCTTCTTTGAGTTCTTCTTTGATCTCTTCTTTCTGTTCTCTATGGAGGTGGGAATAAATTACCCGAAGGGAGAGGACCAAAGGTAGGGCAAGGATAGCCAACAGCGGACCACCAAGGCGGAAGCCGATCGAGAGGACGATAATGGTAACGACGGGGTGTAGACCGACAGCTTTTTGCATCACCTTGGGGACAAAGATATTATTTTCGAGCTGCTGGACCAGAATCGCGAGACCAGTAACTAACAGGGCGTGGGTCGGCGACATTGAAAGGCCGACCAAAATGGCCGGAACTGCCGCAACGGTCGGACCGACATTCGGAAGGAT
>CAYQLI010000002.1:6878-7894 GCA_964418355.1 uncultured Pseudomonadales bacterium
CCGGCAATCACGGCCAGCGGAATTGCCGAGGGCAGACCGATCAAAACAAAACCGATGTAGTTCAGGGAGCCAACCAAAACCATCAAAAAAAGCTCTCCTCTGACCCAACTACCCAAGCGGGTCTCAACCTCGTCAATGGTCCGGAAGTATGAGTCACCTTTTTTTTCTCCGAATAGGGAAATGAGATTTTTCCTAAGATTGGTATGGTCCTGGATCATGTAGTAACTAATCACCACGAGCGTAAAAAAGGTCAGGAGACTGCTAAACGTTCCCACGGCCAGCTTGAGAACATTTTCCGGTGCGGAAGTAAGCTGAGGTGTCAACACAGAGGAAATGTTGATATTGTAGGGAGCCAATCTCTCAACCAGCGGCGGCAGCTGCTGTAAAAAGGTCACTGTCTGGGAGACAAGTGGGCTAACAAGCGAGACAGCCAGGGTGATAAGGCCGGAGAAAAGCAGAAGCAGGATCAAAAACGCAGAGAGAGACCGGGGGACTTTTCTTCTTTCTAGGAAGTTAACCAAGGGTTTGATGGCGACAGTGAGCAGAAAAGAGACAAAAAGTAAGATAAGAATACCGAAGATATGCTGGAAAAAGATCAAACCCAAAACGACGCTGACTCCGAGAAGGTAGCTCTTTAGGGAAATATCGACGGTTACTTTTTTGGTACTCATAACAACTGATCCAGTTTTATTTGCCTGGCCTTATTTTCATCATACCAAATTATCTGATTTTGTTTTTTGAACCAAGTGAGCTGACGTTTGGCATAGTTGACCTCGTCGGTGATCCAAATTTGACGCATTTCGTCAGGACTGATCTCTCCAGTCAAAAACCGCAAGATCGGCTTTGCTCCCAGTGAGGTGTAGATCGGTAAGGAGCGATCAGGGTACCCAGTCAGGAGCGCGCCGACTTCGGATACGGCCGTAGCGAGGCGATCATCCACTCGGGCGGCGATCTTCTCCTTGATCTGCTCGAGGGGGAGCTGTAGGCCCACCCAGATGAATTCGAATTCAGAAGTG
>CAYQLI010000002.1:7904-9548 GCA_964418355.1 uncultured Pseudomonadales bacterium
AGGCTTTGGCAGAAAGAACGGGTGTCTGAGCGACCTCGATGGCCCGGATTAGTCGTCGCGGATTGGCAACATCGGATTCGTTCATCAAGCTTAACCTTTCCGGATCGATTTTTTTTAATTCTTTCTGGAGTTCTTCCACTGAAAGTCGGTTTAACTTTTGTCTAAGTACTTCGTCGGGCTTAACCTTTGCCAGGGACGAGGGCTCCGTCAGGGCCTTGAGATAAAAGCCGGTACCACCAACAACAAGCACCATTCTCCCCTCTTGCTGTTCCCGACTGAGTATCTTTCTGGTCAGATCTGAAAAATCGGCGGCATTGAAGATTTCATCTGGCAGAAGGAGATCAAAACCCCAAAGGCGGAGGTTTTCTTTTTCAAAATAAATGACTTTACGATCGTTAAAGGAGAGTTCGCTTTCTTTTTTGACAAATCCGGCCGGAATATCCTTCCCGGTCAAGAGAGAAAGACCCCGGTATATCTGGCGCGAATCGGCCGAAACCAGCGAGACTGATTTACTACCAGCCAGGCGGAGGGCGAGGGCGGTCTTGCCGCTACTGGTCGGGCCACAGATGACAAGGACTTTAGAGCTTGAGTTGAGCACAGATTATTTTACCACCAGGTCGTTGACAACAACTTATATGGGATTATAATCTCGAGTTGTGGCAACAAAAGGAGAGTCATTGGGTAGACGTCCGGGAGAGGACAAGAAAGAGCGCTTTACCCATATTGGGAATTGGGTTACTCCCTGCGGCTTGATATATGCCGAGTTTGGTGAGAAAGACGACCCTGGGGTGGAATTTTTCAGGCAGTTTAAAAATATGGCAAAGGAAATCTCAGGATACGAAAAAGCGGGTGGTGTCGGGTGTTATGTGGAATACAAAGGGATGGTCTTAAGGATTACTCATAGAGTTAACGAAAGTGGTACCAATATGAATGATGATTATTGTTTTGTCGCCGGAAAAGAAGTTGTGGAAAAGTTACAAAAGTTAGTTGAAACCGGAAGATTAAAACCTTTTTGGATTGAAATTCAGGGCAATTGGATGAACATCATGTTTTCCAGGGGCAAGAAGCGTTACATGACGGAGATAGTGGTACAGAAATAGTTCTTTAGGGGACATGGGGACGATGGTGTAAGTGAGCGCGATTGGTGAGTTCCTCCAGGACCAGAAAGCGGGCTTTTTTCACTTTAGGAGGGATATCATCCGGATAGATCCGCCAGGCGGCGGTGCCGGGGCGGGGCGAGTATTGGGCAATGAAGGCAATCTGAAAATCAACCTGTTTAACCAGATCGACGGTCTGGTTAAAGTCCTCGTCGGTCTCGCCGGGAAATCCGACGATGATATCGGTGCCAAAGGTAGCGTCGGGAATGGCCCTTTTAATTTTATTAATTAAAGTGAGAAAATCGCCTCTGGTATAGCCCCGATTCATCAGCTCAAGGACCCGGTCGCTCCCCGATTGGACCGGCAGATGAATGAAGCGATTGATCTTTGGGTTTTTGGCGATTTCATCAATGAGACTATCCCAAAAGTCCCAGGGATTGCTGGTCATGAAGTTGATCTTTTTGATTCCGGGGATAGTGCTGATCTGGCGAATTAAAACAACAAAAGGAGGGATACCGTCGGGGGGGAAGTAGGCAGACTGATTTTT
>CAYQLI010000002.1:9558-15694 GCA_964418355.1 uncultured Pseudomonadales bacterium
TTCGGGATATCCGCGAGGGAAAAGTTTTTACGGCTTAATAAAAGTTTTCGGTATCCAATCCCGGCCCTTTCCAGACCGTAAGAGTTCACATTCTGTCCTAAAAGAGTAATTTCGTCATAGCCCTGAACGGCCAGTCCTTCGACTTCGCTCAGGATTTCCTCGATTGGTCGAGAAAACTCTCTGCCGCGGGCATAGGGAACGATGCAGAAGGTACAAAAGGAATTGCAGCCGGAGGAGATGGGAACCCAAGCGTGCTTTTTGTCTTTTCTAACTGCTCGCGAATTGAAACCGACTTCACTGACGAGAAGGACCTCGTCAACTAATGGCAGATCGTTTTTTAGTTTGCCGGCACCATGATGGATCATACAGCCGGTAAGAATGACCTTGGGGCGAGTTATCGCAGCGGAATTGAAATATTTCTTGATATTAAGAAGGTAGCCCTTGACCCGATCTTCGGCCCGCTCTCTGACAGAGCAGGTGTTGATGACGATCTCATCAGCCTCTTTCCAGGAGTCGGTTTCTTTGTAACCTCTCGCCTGGTAGTCGCCGGCGATCCTTTCCGAATCGGATTTGTTCGCCTGACAGCCAAAGGTCTTAATATAATATTTCATCACCAGACCTTCTTTTTCAGAGGTTTGCCGACACGGAAATTGATCACCTTGTGACCCTTGATGGTCTGACGGGCTTTTTCGTTTCCAAAGGGAACAACCTGCTTGTCAGCAACTTTCGCAACATAAAAAGTACCGAAACCGGAAATGACAACTTTATCTCCTTTGTTCAGGGCGACGATAACTTCATTAAAGAATGTCTCGATAGCTTCCTTGGCTGCCTTCTTGGTCAGGTGGGCTTTTTTGGCAACGGTGTTAATAGCGTCTTGTTTGGTCATAACTGATAGTCACCTCCTCTAATTGTTAAGCTATTTGATAAATTCGATTGATACTACCACCAGAGTTCGCTCTTTGGCAATAGCAATCTTATTTACTTCGCCACATCGGTGGCCCGGGTCTCGCGGATAACCGTCACTTTGACAGTGCCGGGGTAGGTCAGACTATTCTGAATTTCTTCCTTGATGGTACTCGCCAGGATCGGCAATTGTTCATCAGGAACTTTTTCAGGTGTCACGACGACGCGTAGTTCACGACCAGCTTGAATCGCGAAGGATTCCTGGACACCCTCCTTGCTGTTGGCGATCTCTTCCAGACGATTCAGGCGTTTGATGTAGTCCTCGACGTTCTCGTGTCTGGCCCCTGGACGGGAACCGGAAATGGCGTCGGCGACATAAACAAGAACGGATTCTTTGCTGCTAAATTCACGGTCTTCATGGTGTTCCCCGACGGCGTTAACAACGGCAACGGGAAGATTGAATTTCTTGAGAAATTCAACACCAAGTTCGACGTGACTCCCCTCAATATCATCAATAACCTTACCGATATCGTGAAGGAGACAGCCGAGTCTGACGGTATCAACGTTGGCTTTGACTTCCTGGGCCAAGCGGATACCGATCTGGGTCTCTTCCAGAGTGTGGGCGATCATGTTCTGACCATAAGAGGAGCGGAATTTGAACTTACCCAACATGGCAATGATCTCCCGAGGAAGATTGTAAACACCGACGGCGTGGCAGAGCCGCTCTCCCTCTTGGAACATAATGCGTTCGACGTCCATTCTGGCCCGTTCGAGATACTCCTCGATCCTGGCCGGTTGGATACGGCCGTCTTTGATAAGACGGGTCAGGGCGACACGGGCGATCTCACGCCTAACTGAATTGAAACTTGAGAGACGAACCTCTCCGGGGGTTTCGTCCATGCTGATATCAACACCGGAAACCTTTTCGAAGACGCGAATGTTTCGGCCGTCTTTGCCGATGATCCGACCTTTGGTTTCCTCGTCGGGGATGGCGACAGTGCTGACGGTATATTCAGCAACATAGTCGGTGGCTCCGGCACGCATGGCATCAACGAGAATTTCTTTGGCGATTTCATCACCCTCGGCTTTGGCTTTTTCCTCGGCCTCTTTGATGGACTTCGCGATTTGGGCGGCTGATTTCTTCTGGACTTCCTTAAGAAGAATCTCCCGGGCTTCGTCGGTGGTGAGAGAGGCGATTTTCTCAAGTTTCTTGACTAGGTCTTCTTGCTTTTCAACCAGATCGGCTTTGAGTTTTTCGACCTTTTTCCCATCCTCCTCCAGGCCGACGCGGGCACGGTTCAATTGCTCGTCCTGACGAATCAATTCCTGTTGTTTTTGGGTCAGAGACTTTGCCTGAGACTCGATCTCTTCGAATCTGGTCTTGGCGTCTTTGACCGCCTGGTCCTTGATCCGGATGGCCTCGTCTTTTGCTTCCAGAATGATTTCGCGGGCTTGGGCCTGGATCTGGATGAGATCCGGTCCAGCGACTGGTTTCGCTGCCGGTGGAGCAACCGGTTCCGGTTTGATAACGACGGGCTTAGCTGAGATTAAGCTTGGCTTAAAAATTGAGAGTAATGACATAGTGATTGATCACAAATATTAATGTGACAAATCCGTCAAAGCTTCCCGCGTGCGGGATTAGGAAAGGGTCTTTCTTAGTGGCAAAAGATGGAGAGTCATGATTAAACTATATATTGCCTAGCTTTGTGATTGGTCGAGCTTATTTTACTCCCCCATCTGGCTTTGGTCAAATGCCTGGGCAACTAGGTCCCGACTAAAACCACGACTCAGCAATGCACGAAAAAATTTGGCTTTTTCTTTCAGATTTAATATCGTCCCGCGACTTTTCCGTTCCAAAAACTGCCTAATAACTGCCAATTGAACGGTCCGGCCGGCATATTCTTTGAGGGCGGTTTCGACTTCCAATTTGGAAAGACCCAGATGAAGCAGACGAGGTTTGATCCAGTAAGGCCCTTTGAATTTCTCCCGCAAACGAATGCGAATATAACTTTCCAAGTTTTTTTGGTCATCAAGAAAGCCTGACTTTTCGAGGGAAACGACGATTTGATTAATTAAAGTGAAGGCCTCATTGATACCTAAATCTTTGGCCTTTCGAGCCAGGCGGCCAAACACTTCCGCTTTGAAGCGGGGACGGAACGATAGATAGCGGATGGCCGTACTTTCAAGTGCCGCTTTTTGTTCCCCCTTCGTCAGATCACTTGGCAACGACTGTGGCATGGGCTGGCCCTTTTTCTAAAATAGCTTCTTTGATCTCATCAAACAGATCCTGTTTTTGCGAAAGAAGTTTCCGGGCGGCTTCGCGTCCCTGGGCCAGGAGTTTGCCTTTGTATTTTAAGAAAGCGCCGGCCTTGTCAATGACTCCCGAATTAATGGCGACATCCAGGAGGTCTCCAGTAACAGAAATACCGCCGTCGTTTAGGATATCGAATTCGGTCACCTTGAAGGGTGGGGCGACTTTGTTCTTGACGATCTTGGCCCGGTGGCGACTACCAACAATTTCCTCACCTTCTTGGATATTGCCGATCTTACGCATATCAATTCGGACAGAGGCATAGAACTTCAATGCCCGACCACCGGTAGTGACTTCGGGATTGCCGAACATGACACCGATCTTTTCGCGCAGTTGGTTGGTAAAAATAACGACACATTTACTCTTGCTAATGGCGCCGGTCATCTTGCGCAGGGCCTGACTCATCAGACGGGCCTGCAAACCCATGACGGAGTCCCCCATTTCACCTTCAATTTCGGATTTCGGCACCAATGCGGCGACGGAATCAATGACGATAACATCAACACCGCCGGAACGGATCAGAGTTTCGGCAATTTCCAAGGCTTGTTCGCCATTGTCCGGCTGAGACAGTAGGAGGTCTTCAAGTTTCACGCCGATGCCTTGAGCGCGTTTGGGGTCGAGGGCATGTTCGGCGTCAATGAAGGCAGCGGTACCGCCTGCCTTTTGGGCTTCGGCGATAACGTGAAGAGCGAGAGTGGTTTTTCCGGATGCTTCCGGACCGTAGATCTCAGTGACGCGGCCGCGGGGAAAACCGCCGACGCCCAGAGCCACATCCAAACTGATCGAGCCGGTCGGAATGACAGAGATCTTCTTGTTAATCTGTTCATCTCCCAATTTCATGATCGAGCCGGCGCCAAATTGTTTTTCGATCTGGGCCATGGCGATCTTGATGGCGGTCAGACGCTGGTCACGATCGGCATGTTTGGCAACTGTTTTTTCGACCTTGGCTTTTTTTGGCATGGGTTTTGGTTTAATTGATCAACCTTTCCAGATTAAACCTTTCGGGTTATCTTTGCAACAACCTGTTTCTGGCCAAGATAATTCTGTTTTGTGGAAACTTTCTTGCCGCTTTTTTGTTCGAGCTCGCGCCTGGCATTTCCGGAGATTGTTCCGCCCTCTTTGGCAGCTTTTTTATTTTGATCGAAGCCTTGAGCGTCCTTACTCTTGGCTATTTGCGTAGTCGAGGCCTCGCCGAGCATGGAGAAAATCAGCTCCAGATCGTCCATGTGGTCGCGTAGATTTTCTCTTTGTAAACCCTTGAACTTTTTGTATTCAGACGGGGTCATGTCAAAAGTGGCTTTAGAAATTTCGGCAGTCAGAATGGCGTATTCTCTGTCGACTCCGACTTGGCGCTTTCGCCATTCATCGGTTAGGGTTTCCCGGATCTCGATGCCACGCATCCGCTTCTCGATCCAGGAATCTGGATAGCCTTTGGCTTTATACAGAGCTCTGGTTCTTTTTGTCGCCAACTCCGGATCTTCTATTTCCCGGATTCGTTCGTAACCAACTCTGGCTAACCAGCGCTTGAACGGTTCGGCTTTGGGGGAGGGAATGGATTGGATAATTCTGAAGATGCCTTCGATGTTGGCGCAATCTGTCTCTCTAAGTTTTTTGTCTGGAGCTTCTAATTTCAACTGTACGATTTTTTCGTACACTTCAACAAAACCTTCTTTTTTCAGTTTAATTTTCAAATCACTCCAATATCTTCGAGGGATGTCACTATCTGTTAGTGCGGCTACGACGTCAATCACTGAAAACCACCATTTATTGTCGTAAATTATTTTTCTGACCTCTCGACCTTTGAAAACAGCAACTCTTGTAGTTTGTTTCATAATATACATTTACCCAAAAAATACCCGAAGTGTCAAGCTGTCGTGGTAAAATAAGCACGCACGGGGTGTAGTATAACGGTAGTATGCGCGCATGGGGTGCGCGCGACCGGAGTTCAATTCTCCGCACCCCGACCCAAAATATGTCTGAAAGAATAACAAAACCCGATCAGGTCGGAGGATCAGAACCAATGAGGGAGGAGGGGGAAGTCAGACAATTTGTCACTCGTGTTTGGGAACATCCGCTCGTTGACGAGGTTACAAGACGACACAGAGAACATGCCAAACAGAAGCTATCGGACATATTACAGAAATATGGATTTGATAAAGAATCTTTCATTACAGTACCCGTAGGTAGTTTGGTTTGGGCCACCGATGAACGGTCTGACTATGATTATCAGCTTATTTTTAGGACTAGTGAGGATTCCGAGAACGCATTTGCCATTTTCAAAAATAAACGGCTTTGGGAGGTGTTAAAAAGAGAAAAAGTAGAAATCGTTGCGAACTTTCCTTGTTCTGCAAATTATTACATAGAAAGCATGGCGCATTGCGCCAACTTCTTCTTTACACCAGATGAGTATATTGGTGGGAATATTGATCTTGCCAGAGAGCTACGTTTAAAGGCAGTTCAAAGAATGAATCAGGATAACTATCGTCAGGAAGATTGGGAATTTGTTGTTGGAAGTCGTTTTGATATCTTTTTCAGAAAATGGGACGATTTGTCGGTTCACCTGTCTTGGCAATATAAAGATAAAAAAGAAGATACAAAAAGAGATAGGGCGCGGCGGATCGAGAAGGGGTTAAAACTTCGGGCAAGTCAAACTCACAGGCCACAATCATATATCGCGAAATTTAAGCGCTTAAGAGACGAGATGAGAATACCAAGTCTCGAGACTTACTCTCGGGCAATAAAAAATACCGGCGGCTCTCTAAATCTGGTTCGGAAATTTGAGGCCACCGGAATAGACCCGAGTCTTCAGATAAAGAACGGGTTTCCCCTTAGAGATTTATTGAAGCGTGCGGTGAGACGGTGAAGAGTGGTCACTGATTGAGATTTGATATGTGATGCTATGATGAAACTGTTACCAGTTTT
>CAYQLI010000002.1:15704-17011 GCA_964418355.1 uncultured Pseudomonadales bacterium
GAAAGGTTGCCCTTTTCCTTTCCCTGTTACTTTCTTTTTTTATCGCGGTTCCGAGGGTTTTGGCGTATGAAGCCGCCCCTTGGGTTCTGGCGGTTCAAACGACAAGTAAGCCGGCGGTGCTTCCCAAGATTATGACTGGCCAAAAACTAGTGGTGGCAGGAGAAAGTGGAGATCTAATCCTGCTGGGTGGGCAGGTTGACATAACCGGGGACGTTTTGGGGAATGTAATTGCCGTCGGGGGAAAAATTATCCTCGAACCAAACGCTCGAGTGACCGGCTACCTTTTGTCCGCGGGAGGGCAGGTCGAGTTGCTAGGAAGAGTGGATGGAAACACGAAAGTTATTTCGGGGGAGGCTACTATCGGCCCGAAGAGCTATTTCGGAGGAGACCTGTCGGTGGATGCAAATAAGATCTCTGCTCCCGCGACGGCGAAGGTCATGGGAACGAAACGTATTACCGAAATCAAATCGAATGGCAAGATGCCTTGGGGGTATTGGAATAATGCTCTGCCCCAGAAAAGGCCGGGCCTGTTTGCCGGGGTATTTACCGCAGTAAAGGTTTTTGAGTTTATCGGGAAAGTTATCCTGATGCTTATCTTCATCAAGCTAATGGGCGGGCATCTGGCTGAGCTAACCAAAAAGGTAAAGGCTGATTTTTGGCGAATTCTGGGCTGGGGGGCTCTGAAACTATTTCTGACCCCAATCTTGATAATTCTGCTACTGATGTCAGTGATCGGGATTCCAATAGCAATGCTCTTCGTGGGGTTGTACATTGGGGCGATCTTCCTTTCCGGCTACATCAGCGGCGCCATCCTGGGACATTGGTTGGTGATGAAGGGTTGGCTAAAAAATAAGGATCTTTATGTCCAGGGAGCAGTTGGGCTCTTGGTATTGGAAGTAGTCGGGCTGATACCGGTCGTTGGCTGGTTAGTTAAACTCGGAGCCGTCCTCGTTGGTCTGGGTCTCGTGGTGAGGTGGGAGAAGTCTTTGCTGTCACTGAAAGGCTAGGAGATTTTGCCAAGCCGGCGGGCCAGCTTTTCTGTTTCGACTTGAGGCGAGCCCGGATTTTTTTAAAAATGTCGACCCTTGGGGCAGGATGTATAATTGGAATTTCCAAAAGAAGGTTCGTGCTCAAACAATATGAATCAACAAACAAAGTCGATTGTAAATAAAGCAATTTCTAACGGAGTGAGCACTTATCAACAAAACAAATCTTGGATCGTCTGTCTGACCACCTTCCCGCCACGACAGTGCGGCATAGCTACTTTTACCGCTGACCTCACCAATGCTATTGATCAAATGTTTGGA
>CAYQLI010000002.1:17021-23086 GCA_964418355.1 uncultured Pseudomonadales bacterium
CCTATCCTGACAAGGTAATTTTGGAGATAAGCCAACCTCGTCCCGAAGACTATATTAACGCTGCCAACAAGCTCAACCAACTCAAAGAGGTAAAGCTTGTCAATATTCAACATGAATTCGGTATCTTCGGAGGGGAGTACGGCTCTCACCTGCTTCTCTTTCTCGCCAAACTTCAGAAACCAGTTGTTACTACATTTCACACCGTTCTTCCTGATCCGGATGAAAGAATGCGCACTATCGTCCAAACTATAATGAAATATTCGAAAGGAATAATTGTTATGACCCACTCCTCAAGGGAAATTCTCAAGAGGGATTATGGGTTAGATCCTGATCGAATTGCCGTTATTCCTCACGGAATTCATCATGTTCCTTATAAAACCAATGAGCATGCCAAGTCTGTTCTCGGCCTTTCCGGCAAACTAATCTTCTCAACCTTTGGGCTCCTCGGTCCCGGTAAGGGGGTTGAATATGTGATCGATGCCTTGCCACCGGTAGTAGATAAGTTCCCTAATGTTGCCTTCCTTATCGCCGGTGTCACCCATCCTGTTGTTCTGGGACAGGAAGGCGAAAACTACCGTAATTTTCTTATCAAAAAAGTTTATGAACTTGGCCTCGCCGACCATGTTTCCTTTTATAACACCTATCTTAGTACAAATGACCTCCTTAGATTTTTAGAGGCTACCGATGTCTATCTTTCCACCTCCTTAAGTCCAAATCAGGCCGTCTCCGGCACCTTATCTTACGCCCTGGGTAGCGGTCGTCCGGTCATATCCACCGCTTTTTCTCAAGCCAAGCAAGATATTACAAATGAGGTTGGCATATTGGTTGACTTCAAAAACCCGCCGGCTTTTACCGATGCCATCATTAAATTACTCAGCAATGACGAGTTGCGTCTGCAGATGGGTAAAAACGCTTATTTCCGCACCAGGCATATGACCTGGGAAAACGTTGCCCATTCCTACATGAAATATTTCTCGCAATTTGCGCCGGAGCTAACCCTGGGACAAAGAAAACTTCCACCTATAAAGCTTGAACATTTGGCCAGATTGACTGATAATTTTGGCATTATTCAGTTTGCCAAGCTGACCGAACCAGATCTCTCCTCCGGATATACCTTGGACGATAATGCCCGAGCCTTGATCGTGGCCGCTCTTCATTATAAAAAATTTGGGACCCACTCCGCGCTAAAACTTGCCTCCATATATCTCAACTTTCTTTATCGGGTAGCTAAACCTGATGGTTATTTTGATAATTATGTCGATTCAAACCGCATTATTGATAAGCAAAGAAATATCCAGGAGTATTCAGAAGATCCCAGCGCCAGGGCCCTATATGCTCTTGCCTCAGTTTCAATTACCAAACAAATCCCCAAACGCATAAGACATCAAGCCCATTCCCTCTTTGAACAAAGTTTCCAGAAAAACATTGCTTTCTCCTCGCCTCGCGCAATCGCTTTTTACATTAAGGCTCTCTATTGCTTGCTTTCAAAATGGAAAGATCCCGAAACTCTCGCTGTACTGAGGTCCTGCTGTGAACAACTCGTAATTTTATATGAGAAGAGTCGATCGTTGGACTGGGAGTGGTTTGAGCCTTATTTAACCTATTCAAATGCCATCCTGCCGGAAGCGCTTCTCCTCGGATACAAAATAACCAGAGAGAGAAGATATCTCGAAGTGGCTAGAAAAACCCTCAACTTTTTAATTGGGCATACCTTTACCCCATTAGACAGTAAACATCTAACGGGGTTTAAGGACAGAATATACATTCCCATTGGCCATAACGGTTGGTTTCTCAAGGGAGGGACAAGACATTATTTTGACCAACAGCCCGAGGACGCCGCTGCCACCATAGAAGTTCTTAACACAATGTTTCAGGTAACAAGCGGGGAACATTATAAGGAATTAGCGAACATCGCATTTAACTGGTTCTTGGGGGATAATGTTCTTGGGCAGGTTGTATGTGATCGGGCCACCGGAGGATGCCATGACGGGGTCGGGGAAAAATTTATTAACCTCAACCAGGGCGCCGAATCTACCATTTCTTATCTTTTGGCTCGCCTCTCTTTCGAAAACTAGATCCAATGCTCCTAGGAGATCTTGCCAAGGCGGCGGGCCAATGCCTCGGTTTCGTCAAGAAGTTTTTCGGTTTCCCCTAGTCCTTTGTTCCAGAAATCCGGGTCGGTAATATCAATGCCGAGGGCAAGGAAGATTTCCTTGGGTGATTTACTTGATCCCGCGGAGAGGAATTCTTTCACTTTGGCGACAAAAGCGTGGTCATTCCCGACCATGGCCTGAAGCGACTTGCTGATAAGCAGGCCGCTGGCGTAGGAATAGACATAAAAGAAGGTGCGGATGTGGGACCAGTAGATCCACCAGTTCTCACTGCCTGCTGATTGTTCGACAGCGGGTCCCATATAGGCCCCCATGTGTTTTTGGAATAAGTTGCCAATTTCGGCTTTGCCCAAATAACCTTTCTCCCTGAAGACGGTGTGGAGTTCTTGTTCAAAAAGATAGCAGGCAACTTGGCGGAAGATGGTCGAAACGTCGTCATCAAGCTTTTTTACCATGATCGCCAGCCTCAGCTCGTCACCCGCCCCGGCCATTAATTCCTGCAAGACGAAGTCCTCCATAAAGGTGCTGGCCACCTCCGCAGTGGATAGCGGGGCACCGAAGTTTAGGGCATTTTGATCCAGTTTCATCATGTCGTCGTTGATGCCATGACCAACCTCGTGGGCCAAGGTACAGACATCGTCGAATCTCTGGGTGAAGTTGAGCAAAATATGAGTAGGCAGAACCAGACTGCCGCCGGCACAAAAGGCGCCATCCTTTTTGCCTTTGGCGGGGAAGACGTCAACTTGTCCTTGGGCGACGAAACCATCAAAAATTTGACCGAACTGAGCATCGAGCTGGGTAAAGACGCGGGAAACCAGATCAACGGCTTCCTGGTAAGAATAGGTCTGAGAAATCTCCCCATATTCGACGGCCCTTTCGTGATATTCAAGGCGGGGAAGACCAAGGAGCTTGGCTTTGAGTTCGTACCAACGGTGGACAATGGGAAAATGGGCGGAAACCGATTCCAGGAGAACATCAACAACCTCACTATCAAGGTCGTCAGAAATATGGCGCGCCCGATCCGGTCTTTCCAGACCGCGGAGTTCGTCTCTGACTTTTTTGTTGTGGAGGACGGCGTTCAGCTCGTGCTCGGCAACGTCTGAATTCTTTGCCAGAATTTCGTGAATGGCAGCGGCGGCGGCGTCGCGAACGGGCTTGTTTTGACTCTTAAGAAGGGAAATAATCTCGGGAAAAGATTTTATCGCGCGAGTGCCGTCTTCGAGAGGGACTGTTCGCTCTTCCTTCGACAGAAAAGCGCTGACCATTCTTACCCAGTCACCATGACTGGCTTGACCCGTCCGATTCAAGATTTTTTCTGCTTCTTCTGAAAGCTGATATCTTGCCTGGGCAAAGAGTAGTTCAAGGTGGTGGCGATAGTCCAGAAGGAGAGGAGAGGCAAGAAACTCGGCTTGTTTTTCGGGACTGACTTTGGCCAGGCGAAGGTCAAAAAATTGAATATCGTTTTGAATCTTTTTGGAAAGATCGCTGATTTGACTGAGGCGACCCTTAAGCGTCGTATCCAGCTGGTCCTGGGCGCCCCTCAGGTGAAAATAATATTCTTCGGCATCATAACAACCGAAGTTTCTGGCCCAGGCTTCATATTCATCCAGGGCTTCTTTTAAGATCGCAGGGTCAGACAGATAGTCGTCCCGGTCTTTCCATTTGTTGATAAAGGCATAGGAGGCTTCCTCAACTCTTTTTCTGACCTCGGCGATTCGAGGATCGTCGTCGCTTTCGAAAATCGGGGTTAGATCCCACTTGGTGATTTCAGCCGTTTTCATCTTTGGTGATTTTAACATGAGCCAGCCAGGTTTCAAGCCAAAGAGTCCGGTGTTGGTTACAGGGGCCGTGTTCTTTGATGGCCTCCTGATGACTTCTGGTGCCGTAGCCCTTATTTTCTTTCCAATGGTAGAGCGGAAATTCCTTATCGAACTTTCTCATGATCTTGTCGCGATGAAGTTTGGCGATGATGCTTGCCAAAATTACCTGTGGAACTTTCGCGTCGGCATTGACACGGCTTTCGATCACTCTTTTATCATTTAAAGTGAGTTTCATCCGGCCATCAACGACGTATTTCGTCGCTTTCATCTTCGCAATCAACCGAAGAAAGATTTCTTTGTTTGCCCAGTCCATACCTCTTTCGTTAATTTCTTTGGCCGAAATAGTTTCTATAACAGACTTAACCCGCTTCTTTTTGAGATAGGTGGCAATTCTTTGCCTTTGATAATGAGAGAGGGTTTTGCTATCGCGGATTGGTACAGGAGAATTTTCAAAGAGTCCTTCGAGACGACCGCGGACCACTACAGCGGCGGCGACCAAAGGACCGGCAAAAGCACCCCGACCAACTTCATCCAGACCACAAACACGAATCATATGGGCGAGAGTATAACGTAATTACTTCTTCGAACGCAAACCAAGAAGTGAAATAACAAGCACCAAGAGATACATAAAGAAGCCATAGAAAGAAATAATTCCGGAGAATAAAACGCCGCCTAGAGAAATAACCGCGATTATCTGCAAGGCATGTTTTTTGGTCATCTATAATAATATTAGCAAGAATGACAAAGGAGGACCAGGTCTATCAAATTGTGCAATCAATTCCGAAGGGGAGGGTAATGACCTATGGGCAGATCGGGGTAATGGTGGGCGTCGGTCCGCGGCAGGTGGGGAGAATATTACATTACAATCCTGACAACAGTTTGACGCCGTGCCATAGAGTGATCCGGAGCGACCGCACGATCGCTTCCGGTTATGCGTTTGGCGGTGAAGGAGAACAAAGGAAAATTTTGGGAAAAGAGGGGGTAAAATTCAAAAATGGAAAAGTGATCAGGGAGTGTCTTGTCGCAGTTTCGTGAAGAAAAATCCCAGCCAAGTGACGTCCCGAGGATCACGTTTTGGGTCACTGAGCATACGGGTGATGTCAAAGCCGGCGCCCTTGAGTAGACGGTAAAATTCGGTAAGGCCATAGCGGCGAGCCAGATGCTGATTGTAGTCGGCGATAGGTTTGGAGGGATGGGCTTTTAGGCTAATGAAGCCGCAAGCATCGGGCATCAGACAGCGATAAAGCTCTGCCAGAGCAGGTTTGATCTGATCATGATCTAGATGGAGGTAGCTGGCAGCGGCCCAGACTGAGGGTAAACTCCCGCTAGCGAAGGGAAGGTGATTGAAGCTGCCCTGGATAAGTTTGGCTTCGGGGGAATGAGATTGGGTGAACCGGAGCATTCCGGAAGATAAATCCAGGCCGTAGTAATGGTCCAAATTGCCAAAAACCTCACGATAAAGACGAGCCTCTCGACCATCACCGCAGCCAAGGTCAAAAAAAATGGGCTGGCTGTTGGTCATTTGTAAAAATTCTTCATGCCAAAACCGCATGTTCTTGTCAACGAGTTTGCCGCCAACCGTGAGTCTCCCAAGAGGAGCTTGCGTGTTATAAAAGGCGGCGATTTCGGTCTCACTAAATGACATTTGGTTGGATTCTATCGCTATAATGAAGCCAATGCAACAAAATTACCCGGCACATATTTACGAACCGATCCGACGCGAAATAGCGGTGTCGTATATAAGGCATGAGATGAGAAAATATCTGCCGAGTCTGCGCGACCAGGCGGTCTGGCAAAAGATAGACGACGATGTGGCAACCTGGTTCGAAGAAGCACCTTTTCTCTTTCCGGTGCGGGATTTTTGGAACGGCTTTTATGGCATCGTCATGGGTTTCAAACTCCTGGTCCATCTGTCTGACTTTGTCACCGCCGAAAACGTAATCTGGAAAAGGGAAATGATCAGTCTAAATGAATTGGTGTTCTCCGGATTTAGTCCGAAAGAATTCGGGGTAGTCATGGTGACAAATAGAGTTGAGGAGGCGATTGATTTCTATACTAAACCAGGGAATGAAGCCAGAAGGGCAGATGACCAGGCAAAACTATATCAAACCTTCGAAAAAACAGCCGAGAGGGC
>CAYQLI010000002.1:23096-26052 GCA_964418355.1 uncultured Pseudomonadales bacterium
TCGTCACCCAGAAAAGGGTGAACGAGAAGGACCAAATGGTGGTCTATAAAGGAAATGCCAGGCTATATCAGGCGGTCCTGGATGGCAAGACGATGATTGATGCCTATGTGGGTAGGTTTGCCGACGAGAGGAGAAAACTTTCAAATTTCTGGATACCTACTGCTTATCTTTTGGAGCTGGTCCATCTGGCACGCTCCTCGTGGCGGGAAAAAGATGAAGTGACATATCAGGGGGCAGTCGCGGTCCTCAAAAAGACTCTCTCTTTTTCGGAAAGTGCCAAATTTGAGATGAAGTCCGAGTTTACCAAAAAGATTCTGACCGACTTGGGTCTTGGTTAGTTTTTTGGTGCCGGGTGAGATACAAGGCCTACATTCTTGGAACTATCGAAATCGAAGACAACTCTTTCGTGGAGTACACCATTCTGACCGTAAAATTTAGAGATTTCTGCTAAGAGAGCTTCCCTGCCCAACTTTTTTGTCTTGTCCCAAAAATTGCAACAAGGGATGAGAATTGTAGGTTTAGTTAAGGCCGCTTCGGCGACGGCCCTAGTGGCGCCGTCCGGATGAAGACCGACGATCAGGTCATAGTAACTTGCATGACTTGGTTTGAATTCCTCTCTTCGATGAGAAACTCCCACCAAGACTCTTTCGCGGGTGTCGAAGACTTCAGATCGGTAATTATACTTATTTAGAATTCTTGAAAGCATCCCCTGGCCGCCGGCGACGTCAGCAATGTATTTAATTCTGTTGCCATATTTATTTCGAATATATTCTGCCAACACCTCAAACCTTTCAGGAGCTCCGTTGAAACTGTGACCTCTGATTCTTCCACCTAATGTACTCATGAACTTTTCCCCATAAGGAATCTTCCGATAAACGTTAACGCTTTGGAGATTGCTTCTTCTTCCTGGCCTTGCCTGCCTGGCCGACTTTACGGGTTTCTTTCATACGAGGATCGCGGGTGAGAAGATCGGCGTCGCGGAGAGGTTTTCGGAATGTTTCGGGGTTCATTTCGGCAAAAGCACGGGAGACGGCATGAACAAAGGCTCCCATTTGGCCCATGACACCGGAGCCGGTGACTTTGACGGTAGCAGTGTATTTACCCAGGGTGTCGGTCACGATAAAGGGACGGAGGTAAAGAGAGGCCATGCCGGGTTGGGGCCAGTAGGTGGAGATGGGTTTGTCATTAACGATGATCTCCTGCTTGCCTTCGAAAACGCGGGCCTTGGCGGTAGCTGAGCGGCGGCGGCCAATTGCCTGGGTATATTTCTTCGCTTTGGGGCTGGCGGCAACAACAGCTTTTGGTTTCGTGACCGGCTTGACTTTGGCAGTGACTTTTTTGGTGAGCTTTTGAGCCATAGGTTATTTGGTTTCCTCTTTTATTAATCCGAGTTGCTGGGCATAGGGATGTTTTTCGTCTTTGAAGACCTTCAGGCGGCCAAGGCGGACGTCCTGAAGTTTGTTTTTTGGAAGCATGCCTTTGACTGATTTTTCAATTACCTTGCGGGGATCTCTTTTCATCAGCGCACCCAAGGTTTCCTCACGGAAACCGCCGGGGAAGCCAGAATGTCTCTGGTATTTCTTGTCCTGGAGTTTTTTACCGGTGACGACTATGTCTTTGGCATTAATGACAACGACGAAGTCGCCATCATCCATTCCGGGAGAGTAGGTGGCTTTGTTCTTCCCCATCAAGTGAATGGCGATCTCAGTACTAATTCGCCCCAAGGTTTTGCCGGAGAGATCAATAAAATGCCAGCCTCTCTTTATTTCGTTTGCTTTTAGTGTAGTGGTCATATTTATTTCTTGTTCGTTTTAACTTTTTTCTCAGTTTTGACCTCGGGTTTCTTCACTTCTTTGGCGACCTTGACCTTTTTGACTTTTTCGACAGGTTTGGGAACATCGGCCAGGAGACGAAGGGTGGAGATGGTGGTGCCGTCACCTTTTCTGATTTTGATCTTCGCGAGCGAAGTGAAACCGCTCTTTTTGTCAGCAAAAAGAGGCATGATCACGTCAACCAAACGGTTGGCGGCAGGAACACTCGCCAGGGTGGAGGCTAATTGACGGCGGGCGTGGACAGAGCCGTCCTTCGCCTTGGTGATCAGACGATCAACCATAGGTTTGATCAACTTCGCCTTGGCCTGCGTGGTGGTGATTTGACCGTGGTTGATCAGAGCCACAAGCTGGGTCCGGACCAATGCCTTTCGCTGGTTGTAATTACGACTGAGTTTCATAAAATTAGGCCAGATTGATACCCTTGGCCTTGGCTTTCTTGATAACTAATTCAGCAGACTTGGCGCCGAGGTTCTTGACTTTCATGAGATCCTCTTTGGAGCTACCGGCGAGATCAGCGAGGGTCTTCAGGCCACCTTTTTTCAGGGCGTTGGTGATCCGGGTAGGCAGATCAAGGTCCTCAATTGATTGATCGGATCCGGCTTTCAGAGTCGAGACCGCGCCTTCTTCAACCTCTTCGAAGGTTGGGTTGAAGACCTGGGTGTAGAAGGTCGCCAAAATCTTGGCTGCTTCGAGAACGGCGGCTTCCGGTTCGATGGTGCCGTTGGTCACGACCAGCAAACGGACTTTCTCGAGGTCGGTGCGTCGGCCAACACGAGTGGCCTCAACTTGATAGTTGGCTCGAATGACGGGAGAAAAAGAAGAGTCCAAGGGGATAACGCCGGCTTCGGAGGTGGCATGTTCCTCAGCGGGAACATAACCGATCCCGCGGCCAATGGTGATCGTGGCGACGAATTTACTCTTGGTGCCGGTCAGGTGAGCCAAAACCTGGTCGGGATTGGCAACTTTGACTCCGGAGGGAAGATCCAGATCGGCGGCGGTGACGACTTTTTCACCGGAAGCCGAAAGAGTAGCGGTAGCCTCTTCGCCATCGAGAGAAAAACGGACCTGCTTCAAGTTAAGGATAAATTGAAGAATGTCTTCCTGGAGACCATCAAGGGTGGAAA
>CAYQLI010000003.1:0-18535 GCA_964418355.1 uncultured Pseudomonadales bacterium
AGGCGGAAAAGATCACGGGAATAACCATGCTCGCCAAGAAGTTCGCCCAGTTCAACTTCACTTCGATCGGGGCCCTCTTGATTCAAACCATTTCCGGCGCCGGGCTGGTCTACTTGACCCACCTGAACCGTCAACTTCTCCTCCCCTTTGTGATCGTCTTCCTGGTCCTACCCTACAACTGGATGATGTACAACCACGTCATCTGGAAAAAGAAGTAGCGCTAGTCTTGCTCTAGGGATTTGAAGTATTCCAGGACATATGGTTTGTATCCAAGTTTTTCATATAGTCTTTTTGCCCCGTGATTTTCTACATTAACATTCTTAAGTAGAACGTTGGGACAGCCTTTCTTGATAAGCTCTTTTTCAGCCAAAGCCATCATTTCCTTGCCGACGCCCTTGCCTTGCCAATCCGGTTTGGTGTAGACATCCCAGAGTTCACCGTGTCTGTCGCCATCAAAATAAACCTTTTCGAAATCATTAAAATGGTGGACACCTCCCAGGCAAAAGCCGATCATCGCATTCTCTGCGATTGCCACGATTCCCACGTTATCTTCCCATTTTCCCTTCATGGCCCGCCAATAAACATCACCGATTTTTGGATCGAAGTGAGTTGGCACGAGGTTTTCTTTCTTCACATATTCACGAACATATTCGTTCATCAAATCCATCAACTGTTCGCGGTCCTCCTCTTTTAGTAAGCGAACGGTAAAATTCATAAGTAGGGCGCCCAGTCGGGGATCGGCGCTTGGTTATTGAGAATAAAGTTCCAGGTATAGAGAAAGATCGGCAAAATCAGAAGGATCAGGATCCACCGGAACTCCTTCTTGGAAAGAACTTCCTTCCAGGCGATCACCGCAAAAGGGGCCAGCGGCAAAGAATAACGGGCGATGTCCCGATGTGCCACAAAAAGAGTCGAAACAAAGAAGGCTCCGGCAAAAAAAGCCTCCGGATAAAGCTTTTTCTTCCACAACCGTGTCACTGTCAGACCATAGATCAGCCAGAGCCAAATGACTTCTTCCAGCCAGAAGTCTCCGGTCCAGAATCTCCCGACGGGGGAGAAGATCGAGAAGGGGGGAAAGAAAAGGTGGAAATTGTCCCCGGAATGAAAATAGGCCAGAAAATCCCCGGTCTGTATTTTGTAAAAATAAAATAGCAGAAACACCGTCGCCGGCATCAACAAGAGCGGCCAGCGCGAGAGCAGTTTTTTCCAATCTGATCTTCTCCGGAAAAAATGAAAAAGAACGTCCAAACCATATGCGCCGAAAAGAATAATTGCCGGGCTTTTGGTCAGTTGTGCCAGGGCGCCGAATGCCGCCGCACCCAAATACTTCTGTTTCTTGTAGAGGTAAAGCGAGGCCAGGATAAAGAAGATGAACCAAGTTTCCGGAGCCCCGATACTTCTGGCGATCAGCAGTCGGGCTGGAATAAACATAAGTACCGTCGTCAGCAAGAAAGGTTTTTTGGTCAGGGCAAACTCAGAAAGGAATTTGAAAAACATTCCAAACGCCAAGACCGACCCGATCAGCGTCGAGATTAGCATCGCGTTCGGTCCATTGAAAAGAAAATCCAGAACCGCGATCGTTGCGGGATAGAATGGCAGATGGGCCGGGTAGTATTCGAGCGGCAGAGGCACCGAGAACATTTTTGCTACGGCATCCTTGACATACCAGGTCTTGGAAACGATGACATAGAAGGGACCGTCAAAGTTTCTCCAGACCGCCTGCATCCCCGTCCCGAAAGGGAGTCCCCAGCCGGGTAATTCAGGTAGACGCAGATAAAAAGGTAGCCAGACAAAAGCGGTCGTTACCACCGTCAACAGGGCTATTTTCAGATAGTTTTTCACTCTTTTAGTATATACTCAAAATCGATGGCTAAACTTATCAAGGAATTGTCAGTTTTTCTTCCCTGCTATAACGAGGCAGAAAATCTGGGAAAAACTGTCAAAAATGTCAGTGAGAATGCCGATCGGGTCGCGGAAAAGTGGGAATTGCTCCTCGTCAACGACGGCTCAAAAGATAACACCCTCGCCGTCGTCGAAAAACTGGCAGACAAAGACAAGCACCTCCGGGTCATCAACCATCCTGTCAATCGTGGTTACGGGGCGGCCGTAAAAAGCGGTCTTTATGGTGCCAAATATCCCTGGATCGCTTTTATTGATGCCGACGGGCAATTTGATTTTTCCGAAATTGATGAATTCATCAAGACTCAGGAAATGACCGGTGCCGATCTGGTCATCGGCTATTACCGCAAGCGTCAGGTGACCCTGATGCGAAAGTTGAATTCCTTTGCCTGGCAGTTTGTGGTTTATCTACTCTTTGGTTTGCGCGTCAGGGACATTGATTGCGGCTTCAAGCTGATCAGCAAGAAAGTCATTGATAAGATCCCGAAATTGGAAAGTGAGCGGGGAGCCTTTATCAGCAGTGAGTTTCTCATCAAAGCCAAAAAACACCACTTCAAGATCGTCCAGATCCCGGTTCATCACTACCCCAGAAAAGCAGGCGAAGCTACCGGCGCCAAACTCAACGTCATCATCAAGAGCTTTGTTGACCTGTTTAAACTATGGAAAAAATTGCGTTAGGAGTCAAAAAGTTTTTCAAAGAAAACCGTCTGGAGGGGATCGCCCTGGTGGTCATTCTGGTGGTTGCTCTCGGTCTGCGCCTTTACCGGATTGACGAACACCTGACCTTTCTCGGTGACGAAGGGCGTGACGTCCGCATCGTTCGCGACCTGCTTCACGGAAACTTGGTCTTCATTGGGCCCATGACCAGTATCGGCAATATGTATCTTGGGCCCCTTTACTACTACATGATGGTTCCCGCTCTCCTCCTCGGAGGCGGCAGTCCGGTCGGTCCCGCAGTGATGGTCGCTCTGCTGATGACCGTAACGGTTTACCTTACCTGGATTATCGGTCGAAACTGGTTTGGCCGCCTCCCAGCCCTGATCGCCGCTTTTCTATTTGCCGCCTCTCCGGTCGCGATCATCTACTCCCGCTCTTCCTGGAATCCCAATCCCATGCCCTTCTTCGCCCTAATCGCGATCTGGGCAATCCATGAGGTCTGGCAGAAGCGACGCTTTTCGTTACTTTCGGTGGCCGCCCTCGCTCTGGCCGCCGCCCTCCAGATGCATTACCTGGGCTTACTCCTAATTCCTACCCTGGGTATCTTTTGGCTACTCGTTCTTCGTGACGTTTGGCATAAACCGGTCGAAAAATCTTCCTTGGTCAAACATAGCCTGATCGCCTTTTTCCTCTTTTTCCTGATAATGTCACCCCTGCTTCTTTTTGACCTGAAACATAACTGGATGAACTTTAATGCCTTCAAGTCATTCTTCACCGATCGCCAGACGACCATCAACTTGAATCCTGCCCGCTCCGACCGTTTCGATATGATCATTGGTCAGATCGTCTCCGATATGGTTCTTGCTCGGACCTCTTTCTACCCGGTCATTGTCGGTCTGATACTTCTTGCCGGCTTTTTCTTTTCAGCTCGGTCCGCCAAAAACCGTGCGCCATATCTACTTCTTGGCACCTGGCTCCTTTTTGGCCTGCTTGGGCTTTCTGTCTACAAGCAACACGTCTACGCCCATTACTACGGTTTCATGTATCCGGCGATCTACCTTTTTGCCGGTTTATCTCTGTCTTACTTCATAGGAAAAAAGATCTTCCTTCGCCTTCTTGGGGTCGCTCTTCTCTTGTGGTTTACTTATTTAAGCCTGGTGAACTCTCCTGTCAGGTGGTCGCCGAACCGCCAGCTGGCTAGAACCGAAGAGATCGTCAACCTGATCATCAAAGAATCGGGAGACAAACCCTTTAACTTTGGCCTGATCGCAAAGAGCAACTATGATGAATCCTATCGTTACTTCCTTGAAAACAAGAAGGCAAAGATGGTTAGGGGAGAGACCGGCATCACTGATCAACTGTTTGCCGTCTGCGAAGACGGGGATAAATGCCAGCCGGAAGGGAATCCGGCTTATCAGATCGCCATCTTTGGACCTGCCAAAGTTCAGAGCCAATGGCAAGTGGGGGGAATAAAGATTTATCGCCTTGCTCACACTATAATCAAATAAATGGTTCCCAAGCTTTCCATCATCATCCCGAACTACAACGAGAAAGAGAATCTCCAGGCCGGAGCCCTCACCCAGGTCAGTAGTTACCTGAAAAAAGCCCCCTTCACTTGGGAAGTGATCGTTTCCGATGACGGCAGTACTGACGGCAGCCGAGAACTAGCCGAAGCTTTTGTGAAAAAGCATGGCGGTTTCCGTTTTCTGGGCAACGCCCACGGCGGAAAAGCTGCCGCGATCAATGCCGGTATCAAAGCGGCCCGAGGGGAGATCATTCTCTTCACCGATATGGATCAGAGCACCCCGCTCCCGGAAATTGAAAAGCTTCTGCCCTATTATGAGCTTGGTTTTGACGTCGTTTTCGGTTCCCGGGGTACGGCCAGGAAAAACTTCCCCCTGACTCGGCAGATCACCTCCTGGGGCTTCCGCACTTTCCGCCAGTTATTCTTGCTCAGCCATGTCGCTGACACCCAATGCGGTTTCAAGTCATTCAAGGCCGGGGTAGCCAAAGAAATTTTTCCAAAGCTTTCGGTTCTCCGGAAAAAGGCGGTTGGCTGGACCGTTTCCGCTTTTGATGTCGAACTTTTATTTTTGGTTGAAAAAGGCGGCTACAAAATGAAGGAAGTGGAAGTCGAGTGGTCACAACAGGATATCAGTACCGGCAAGGGGAACAAGATGGTGAAAGAATCGGTTGATATGGCAAAGCAAATCATCACGGTCAAAATCAATGATCTTAAAGGACTCTACCACTAAGCCAAAGCCATTATTTTCTGGCGCAGCTAGATCCTGCTTTGCAGGACTTTTAGCAGTCGTTGTTTTCTTTGCCTTGCGTCTGCCCTTTCTCACCCGGATACCGGTTTTTGTTGACGAAGCCATCTATATTCGCTGGTCCCAGATCATGAGGAATGAGCCCTCGCTTCGTTTCTTACCCCTCTCCGACGGCAAACAACCCCTATTTATGTGGGCGACTATGCCCTCACTTAAACTTTTTGCTGACCCTTTAGTTGCTGGTAGAATGGTCTCGATTTTTGCCGGCCTCCTCTCGCTTTCAAGCCTGGCTTTTTTTATTTATGTCCTCACCGCTAACCTTTTTCTCGCCGCTCTTTCCTCCCTGGTTTATGCTCTCTTGCCTTTTTCTGTCTTCTTTGACCGGATGGCTTTGGTGGATAGCCTGCTTTCTGCTTTCGGCCTGTTATCTTTGGCTCTCGGAGCACTTCTTGTCAAAAAAACGAGACTTGACCTCTCCCTGCTTCTCGGCATCTCGATCGGTCTTGGTCTGATCACAAAATCTCCTGCTATCTTCTTTTACCTCTGGCAGCCGCTCCTATTTTTGTTTCTTTTCGATTTCAAAGCCAAAGATGTTAAAAAACGCTTACTGAAATTGGCCGGTGCCTGGTTGGTTGCCTTTATTATTTCCCAGGGCATCTACAACATTCTTCGTCTCGGTCCGAATTTCCATCTGATCGGCAGCCGCAACCAGGACTATCTCTTCTCCTTGTCTGATGTCATCCGTCATCCGGGTAATCCCCTGATCGGCAATTTGAAAACAACCAGTTTTTGGATCTGGTTTCTCTTTACGCCTCCTTTGGTCCTTGTCTCCCTTTTCTCGTTCATTGGAAAAAATAAAAAAATCGCCCTATTGGCCCTGTTACTCTCACTTCTTCCGCTCCTGGCTCAGGGCTTGATCGCCAAGGTTTATACCAGCCGTTATATCTTGTTCGCCGCAATACCCCTAGTTGTTCCAGTTACTTTCGGACTCTCATATCTTTTCGACCGTCTCAAGAACTATAAACCCTTAATCATCGTCGTCGCCCTTCTCTGGCCACTGCTCCTCTCGTCCGTCTTGATCACCACTCCGGAAAAAGCGAATCTCCCCTTTGATATGCGCAGCGGCTACCTCGAGGAATGGACCGCCGGCACTGGCCAAAAAGAAGTTGCCAATTATCTGATCCAAAAAGCGGCCGAAGGCCAAAAGATAGTTATCGGTACCGACGGCTTTTTCGGCACTTTGCCCGATGGTCTCCAGATCTATACCCAAGCCTACCCCAAAATTACCGTCATCGGCGGCCCTCCTTCGATCACCTCCCTTCCCGAGTCTTTGACGAATTCCCTAAAAGACAAAGAAAACACCGTCTATCTGGTCGCTAATGCCAGTCGTGTCAAATTGCCTCCGGCAGAACTGACCCGCCTGAAGCTAATTGCCGAGTATCCCAAACCGGCCCGTACCGATGGCACGCACGAAACCCTCCTCTTTATGAGGCTGATACGGTAGAATGAACTTGTGTTCCAAAGACTTACTGACTTCATTTCCCGGGCCAAATGGTATCTGTTGGTGATCGCTCTGACGATTCCAACTTTTACCACCCTCCTGCGCCCCGGCTATTTCCCGATGCATGACGATATTTCCGTCCTGAGGGTCTACGAAATGAAGCTCTGTTTTATTAGCGGGCAATTGCCTTGCCGCTGGATCCCTGATATGGGCTATCAATATGGCTATCCCCAGTTTGAGTATTACGGTCCTCTGCCTTACTACTTCATGACCGCCGCTCATATTTTTCATCTGCCGCTTTTCGACTCCGTCAAGCTTGGCTTCATTTTGCCTTTGATTCTTGGCAACCTAACCATGTTCCTTCTGGCCGCCTCATTGTTTGGTAGCTTCGGCGGCCTCTTGGCCACTGCCGCTTATGCTTATTCACCCTACCGGGCGAGCGATATCTATTCCAGGGGCGCGATGGGTGAGACCTGGGCCTTTGTTTTCCTACCCCTGATTCTCTATGCCCTGCTTCTCCTTTTCAAAAAGCCTAACTTAAAAAAAGCTGTCCTTCTTGGCCTGAGTCTTGCCCTGCTTTTTGTCACTCACAATATCTCGACCCTCATTTTCATACCGATGGTCGCGGTCTTGGCTCTGGTCCTGCTTTTTCTCTCCAAGGAAAGGACCAAATTCATCAAGTTTGGTCTCATTGGCATGCTTTGGGCCGTTTTGATCTCGGCCTCATTTTTCCTGCCGGTCATTTTTGAAAAAGGCTATGCCCACACCGAATCGCTTGTCTCGGGCTACTTCAATTACCTGGCTCACTTTGTGACCGTCAAACAGCTCTTTTTTACGACTTTTTGGGGCTATGGCTCTTCGGAGATCGGTCCGACGGACGACCTATCCTTTTTCGTGGGTCCGGTCCAGTTGTTTCTTTTTATCATTTCCATTTCCATGGTCTTTCTGAATTTTGTGGGCAGAAAGTTCAAATTACCTTCCTTGATCGTGACCATGAGCGCTGTATTTTTACTCGTCTCACTCTTCATGACCCACGAGAAATCAACCTTTATTTGGAAAGCATTACCCGTGCTAGCCTATCTACAATTTCCCTGGCGTTTCCTCGTCACTGCCAATTTTTTCCTTTGTCTATCTGCCGGATATTTTCTGTTCTACGTCAAACAGCCGATCAAACGCGTCCTCCTCGTTATTTTCGTTTTCTTGCTTATTTTTATGAACCTTTCCTATTTTCGTCCCAGGGAGTGGTTCCGTCTGACTATTTGGGAGAAATTTTCCGGACTTTCGTGGGACCGCCAGCTGACCACCAGTATTTTTGATTACTTACCGATCTATGCCAAGTTCCCGCCAGCAACAGGCGCCCCACCCCTGCCATATAGCGACGGTGCCCCAATTAGCGTTCTTGACTACACTCACCAGTCGGCCTCTTTTTCCTTCGCCACTAGGAGCAATACCGCCGTCAGACTGACGCTCCCGCAATTTGATTTTCCCGGTTGGGTAGTCCGGCTCGATGGTAAGATCATTTCTCATAACCACAATAACGATCTCGGCTTGATCAATTTCGATCTGCCGTCAGGAAGTCACCAAGTGAAAGCGGTTCTTATAGATACCCCGATCAGATTACTAGCCGACTCCCTGAGCCTGATCTTTGCCCCGCTCGCCCTGACCGTTTTAATAAGGAAAGACAAAAAAAATGAAAAAGCTTAACCTCCTGATCATCCTCTTTGTCTCTCTGGTTTTGGGCTGGCAGCTACTGCGGCCCGGCTATTACGCAATGCACGACGATCTCCAGGTGATGCGGCTTTTTGAAATGGATAAGTGTTTCCAAAACGGACAAATTCCCTGCCGCTGGGTTCCTGATCTGGGCCAAAACTATGGCCAGCCACTCTTTAACTACTATTCGGCTCTGCCTTATTATCTGGGGGAAGCCTTTCATTTGGTCGGTTTTACCTTTGTTGATACCGTCAAACTTCTCTTTTTGCTTTCCCTCTTTTTGTCCGGAGTCTTTGTTTACCTAATGGCGAAAGAATTGGTTAGCGAGAAGGCCGCCCTGGTTGCGGCCTTGGCTTACCTGGCCGCCCCTTATCACGCCGTGGATATTTTTGTGAGAGGAGCACTCTCTGAAAGCTGGGGCCTGGCACTGGTTCCGCTCGTTTTATATGCCCTGATTCGGGTCTGCCGTGAGCCAAAAGCCACAAACTCGGCGGTCTTAGCTCTGTCCCTGGCGGCGCTTTTGACGACCCACAATATCACCGTTCTGATCAGCTCTCCGCTCTTAGCTGTTTTTGGTTTGTATTTCTTGATCACCAACCCAAAGAGAATAAAACAGCTGACCTATCTCCTGCCGGGGATCCTTTTGGGTATCGGTCTTTCTGCCTTTTTCCTTTTTCCGGTCTTGTTTGAGCAATCATATATCCAAACCAAATTTCTTATTTCGGATTACTTTGATTTCCGGGCTCATTTTACGACTCTGGGTCAGCTCTTTACCAAACTTTCCTGGGGTTACGGCCCGTCCCGCTTCAATTCATATCAGTACCCAGAAACTCTTTCCTTCTTTGTTGGCACTGTCCCAATCGCCTCGCTACTGATCACCCCCTTTCTCCTTTGGTTCAGGCGCACTGATAAGAAAATTTTCCCGATCGCTCTGATCACTTTTGTCCTCTGCCTTTTTTTCTTATTCATGACCCATGCGCGCTCCGTCCTTATCTGGGAAATGATCAAGCCGTTGACCTTCGTTCAGTTTCCCTGGCGTTTCCTGGGACCGGTGGCCCTCCTTTCTTCGCTTTTGATCGGGATTTGTCTCGACGCGGTAAAAATTGGGGAAAAGAAAATGATGAAAGTTGCTTCTTTTTTGATCGCCTTTCTGATCGCCGCCAATTTTTCTTATTTCCGTTTCGAAAAGTATTACCCTTCCATGAATGATGAACAAAAATTAAGTGCCGGTGAGTACGATACCCAGATCAGGGGTGCCTTACTCGATTATTTACCAAGCACCGTCAAAGTTATTCCGGAAGAAAAAGCTCCATCCATGCCCCAGATCCTAACCGGTAAAGTTGATATTAATTATTTCGACAAACGAAGCAACTATTTCAGCAGTGAATTCAATGTTCTTAGCGAAGGTGCCGTGGTCCGCTTCCCCGTCATGGATTTTCCGGGCTGGACGCTCTACCAAAATCGGGCACGGACCCCGATCAAATATGACCACAATAATGATTATGGTCTGATCACGGTGAATTTATCGAAGGGTCATCAATTGATTCAGTCTTTTTTTGAAGATACCTTGCTTCGGACCATTTCAAATTTCATCACCGTTGCTTCAGGTTTGTTGCTAACAATTTGGTTAGTACTCTACCAGAGGAGGGCTGATGAAAACTAAGATCTTTTCTTTGCTGTTGCTGATCGCCCTCATTTTTCCGACTTTCAAATTCTTCCTTGGTGGTCAAATGTTTACCTTTAATGACGAAACCCAAATCGCCAATTTCCACCAGTACTTCAAAACGATAGATCTTGGGCAATTTCCGCCCCGCTGGGCCACCGATATGCATTTCGAATATGGCTCACCTTTTTTAGGTTTTAATTACCAACTCCCTTACTATCTTGGCTATTTCGGTCATCTTTTCGGTATGGCGATCACGACCAACTACAAACTACTTCTCGCCCTCTCGTTAATTATTGGCGCTGTTGGGATGTACTTTTTGGGAATTAATCTAACCGGTTCGTCTTTTTATGCTCTATTCGCCGCCGTTTTGTATACCTATACCCCCTATCAATCAATTGATCATTATGTCCGGGGAGCCATCGGTGAAAGCTTTGCCCTTTCGTTATTTCCCTGGCTATTCCTCGCCGGTTTCAGGTTGATCAAAAAGGTAACTACTATCAACATCGTGGTTTTGGGAATTATCTTTGGGTTGGTCATCATTTCCCACCAGCCAGCCGCCCTATTTATTATCCCTCTCTTCTTCCTCATTTTTGGAGTTGCCGCTCTTTTCTCGAAAAAAATAAATTTCATCCTCGCACTCTTTAAATCAGTCAGTCTTGGTTTCGTCGTCTCAGCTTACTATTGGATCCCGGTGATCTTTGAGAAAACAAAAATCCAAATCGCTTCACCCTTTAATTACAGAGATCAATTCCCCTTTATTTGGCAACTGATCTACTCCCGCTGGACTTATGCCGGCGCGAGTCCTTTTTCCACGGATACCTTCTCGTTTCAGATCGGCATTGTCAATCTGATTGTTCTCGCCCTCGCACTAGTGTTCCTCGTTGTTTCTTTTCTAAGAAAATACAAGAGTTCCGCCGAACTTTGGCAGTTTCGGTTACTCGTCATCGCCACCTTCGGCATGATTTTTCTGATGAATATCCGATCTGACTTTATTTGGAGAGGTCTCCCCCTACTACAGGTGATCCAATTTCCTTGGCGCTTGCTTATGTTTACCACCTTATTTACTTCGATCCTCTTTCTCTTCGTCATCAAGAAGATCAAAAGTCCTTGGGGCAACCGCCTGACCCTACTGCTTCTTGTTGCCACGATCCTCTTAAACATCTCTTATTTCAATCCCGGTCTTATCGTTGATCACGACGACAATTATTATCTCCACCGCTTCCTTCCCCGGGTGGTCGTGAACGAGGGGGAATCAATTTCAGCAAATTATCTGCAGCATTCAGAAGATTACGTCCCCCTACCGACGAAGGCGGTTCGTCCGAAATCTTTGCCGGCTTCAAAATTAACCGGGTCAGAGAAGACGACCCAGATCAATATCGTCTCGGCCGACCCTTTTTCATATAGCGCCCAAATCGAAAATAAGTTCGCCGAAACCCTGACCTATCACACTTTTTACTATCCCGGTTGGGTAGTCAGTGTTGATGGCCATCCTGCCAAAATTGATCTCGACAAGATTGGAGCGATCACCTTTGATCTGCAGCCCGGGAAACATTCCGTCATGATTTCCTTTACCGATACGCCGTTACGGCTGATATCCAATATAATTTCTTTAGGCGCCCTCGCTTTCACCTCCAGTTATTTGATTTATTATTTATTCAAAAAACGTGTTACCTCAGCAGCCTGAAGCCCAAACACCACTCGAGTCAGCGATAGACATCGCTGAAATAAAACATCGGTCGGTCAAAGGGGTTGCCGCTTTGATCTCCCGGACTTTTGTCGTCCAGTTGATCTCTTTTGCCGCTACCCTTGGCTTGACTGTTTTCCTTGACCCCAATATTTACGGCGTCTTCTTTTTGGTTTCCGCCGTGGTGAATTTTCTCGCCTATTTTTCTGATATTGGTCTGGCGGCCGCCCTGGTCCAAAAAAAGGAAAAGGTCACCGACCAGGATCTCGCGACCACTTTCACGGTTCAGCAATTGATCGTCGTCACCTTACTCATCCTTCTCTTTGGTTTCTCGCCTTTTATCAGAAGTAGTTTTCATCTGTCTTCGGCCGCGGTTTACCTAATGTGGTCTTTGGGGATCTCCCTCTTTTTAAGCTCCCTGAAGACCGTCCCCTCCATTCTGCTCGAGCGCGAACTTCAATTTAACAAATTGGTGATCCCCCAGATCGCCGAGACCATCGTCTTCAATCTGGTTGCGGTTTTCTTTGCCTGGCGGGGGCTCGGGATTACTTCTTTTACCCTGGCCGTCCTGGCCCGCGGGCTGACTGGCTTGATTCTGGTCTATTTGATCTTCCCCTGGAAACCCCGCTTTGGCATAAGCCGCGATTCACTTCGTAATCTTCTCAAGTTTGGCCTGCCTTTCCAGGCCAACACTTTTCTCGCCGTGATCAAGGACGATGGCATGACGGTGGTCTTAGGTAAATTGGTCGGTGCTGATGGCCTGGGGTACCTTGGTTGGGCCAGCCGCTGGGCCGGCCTGCCTTTGCGTATCTTTATGGATAATGTCACAAAGGTTGCCTTCCCGGCCTTTTCCCGTCTCCAGCACGACAAGGTGAGGTTGGCCAAAGCGATCGAGATGAGCCTAAAATATCTCACCCTTTCCACCTTCCCGATTCTTATCGGTATGGCGATCCTCGCCAACCCCCTGGTTCATATCATCCCGCGCTATCTGAAATGGCTGCCGGCACTGATCCCGTTATATTTTTATGTTTATAACTCGGCCTGGGCCTGTGTCTCAACCAGCCTGACCAATACCCTTAACGCTCTGGGGAAAATAAAAACTACCTTCAAGCTGATGGTGATGTGGGTTGTGCTCACCTGGCTTTTCATGCCCGTCCTCGGCTGGTACCGAGGCTATCTTGGTGTGAGCCTCGCTGTCGGTCTGATAGCTACTTCCTCGGTCGTCACGGTGATCGCCGTCAGAAAACACATTCAGTTTTCCCTTTCCGCCGCCTTCAGGACTTCGTTTATTGCTTCCGCGGTCATGACGGTCTTCCTGCTCTTGTTTGTCCGTCTGGTCACGAATATTTACCAGGTTGGAATTTTGACCGCCCTATCAGCGATCGTTTATATCACCATTATCTACCTACTTGAAGGCAAGGAATTCCTAAAAGTCACCCTTAGTTATTTCAAATCCGGCAATGCTTAAAAAAGTTTATTTGTTATTTCTTTTTCTACTGGCTACTGGTTACTGGCTACTGGCTACTCCTGTCCTTGCCATTGATCGTCCCCATTTTATTTCCTTCACCAATCCGGTCAGGGGAGAAGAAGGTTGGAGCGGGACCGAGCAAACCCCTCTTGATGTACCGAAATATCAGTACCAGCTTGCCCGCGAAAACCAATTCCCCATAGACTGGCTCCTTCGTTTTGACGCTGTCAATAACGCGACCATTTCCGCTTACTTCAAAACCCTCAGTGCCACCGACAGCAGCCAAACTATCGGTGCTTTCCTCGAAGTAACTCCAAAATTGACTGCCGCCGCCAATGTGAACTACACCGAAGGCGAATATATGTCTGCGGCAAACCGAATCTTTCTTTCCGGCTATAGCCAACCCGATCGCATCAAACTCATTGATGCTTATATGGGACTTTTTTATGACACTTTTGGTTACTATCCCAAAGTGGTCGGGGCCTGGCACCTCGATGCCTATTCCCTGAAATACCTAAGCGACCACTACCCGGTGTTGACGGCCGTTATCTGTGACGAACAATACAGTACCGACAATTATCGTCTCTGGGGTGGCTACCTCGGTAGTCCCTACTTCCCCAGTAAATACAATTTTCTGGTACCCGCTTCCGGCAGAGATGATCGGATCAATCTGGTTCTCACCAAGTGGGCTCAGCGTGACCCGTTTAATTTTTATGGCAATCGGGTCGAAAGCAACTATTCCGTCCAGGTGAATGATTATTCGTTTTTTGGTTTTCCGACCAAATTCTTCAGCGACCTGATCTCGGTCTATTCCAATGGCGACTTTAACGAGTTCACTCAGACCAACATTGGTTTGGAGAATGATTACAACCTGACTCAATTCAAAAAAGAGATCAAAAATTCCTATCACGCCCTAAGAGCGAACCAGGGGAAAGACAACCTCAGGTTTGTTTCTTCGGTTGATTTCGCCAGGTTTATGAATACCCGTTATTCTTTTACCAATCCGGCCTTCTTTTTCAAAACTACTGATATCACCGGTAAGAGACCCGGTACGGCTTACTGGTACCAGAACCCTTTCTACCGCATCGGCTTGCGAAGCCGTGATGATGGTAAGACCGAGATCATTGATTTCCGGATCTATAACGCTAATGAAGCCGAAGAATACTATCTCACCAAGAACGTCAGCCGAACCCTCTACTCCGAAACTCCGGCTCAGGTTGATTCGGTCAAATACGAAGGCTCGGCTGTCATTTTGGACATCAACCTTAGCAGCGCCGATCTTAGTTTTGACCACTGGCAGGTGATCGCCAAAGTTGGAGACAAAGAATTCCGCCTCGAACCAAAACAGATCGTCTTTACCAATTTTGCGGCCCCCCAACTGCAAAGCGATCAATTTCGGCTTTCAAGGACAGACAGGACCACTATCTGGACAGTCGCTCCAAGGACTCCTTTTTCCGGCAGCCGTTACCTCGTCATCTCAGTCATATTGGCCATCTTCGCCATCGCGTCCCTTCTCGTCTATCGGGCGCACAAGAACCGACTGATCCTTGCCTTGGGGATGTTCATGGGCCTTGTAACTTTGGTCACAGTTTTCCGAAGTGGTTTCGTCTACGTTTATGGATTGGGTCTGTGGGGACCGAATGGTCACGATGCCATTTTTCACCTTTCTTTGGCCCAACATTTTCGGAACCTGTCCCTTAACCTTGATCATCCCCAGATCAGCGGTCTCTTGCTGAAGAACTACCACTTCGGCTTTGATTGGCTCACTGCCCTGGCGGGTAAGGTCACAGGCCTACCTCTCCTTGATCTCTATTTTCGCTATCTGCCTTTTCTCATCGTTATTCTTCTGGTTCATTTTGTGGCCAAGTTACTCAGGCTTTGGCGTTTTTCAAGTTACGAAATCGCCCTTTCTTTTGGCCTGATGTTTCTTTCCGGCTCGGCGGGTTTTATCGCCAACGTTTTCCTGGGAAGAAGTTTCTTTGGCGGCGAATCCGCCTTTTGGGCCAATCAATCTGTTTCGCTCCTGTTGAATCCTCCTTTTGCCCTATCAATCTTGGGTTTGGTTCTGTTCCTGCTTTTCCTCGAGAAACACCCCCACCGATTATCCCTAACTGAACTGTTCTTACTTTCTGTCTTGGGAGGTGTCCTGGTTCAAATAAAAATATATGCCTTCTTGCTTTTGGCTGGCGCCTTATTGCTTCACAAAAAAATAAAACTTTTTCTGACGATCTCTCTGGTTGGCTTCCTTTTTATCCTCCCCAGTCTTGGTCTTTCCAACTCTCCCTTTGCTTTTAACCCCCTTTGGTTTCCGAGAAGTATGTTCGAATCATTTGACCGTGTGTATTGGCCGCAAATGGCCCAAGCCTGGCAGGTTTACGAAAATAATGGTGTCTTGGCCAAACTGATCCTCGTCAATATATTCGCCGTGATCGTTTTCTATGCCGGCAATCTTTATGTCAGGTTGATCGGTCTTTATAAAATTATTTTCGGAACCGAGTTCTCTTTAACCCAAAATCTCACCCGCGTCATCATCTTCCTGGGCCTGGTGGTCCCCCTGGTTTTTACCCAAAAAGTTAACCCCTGGAACACGATCCAATTCATGTATTATTCGCTCTTTTTCTTGAGCTTTTTCACTGCCAAACAGCTCGGTGAATGGCTCTTTCGGGTCAAGAACCGTTTGACCTTGGCGGCTTTCTTTTTCTTGGTCCTCCTTATTTCTTTGCCAACTACCATTGGTACCTTGAGAGATTATCTGACATCTCAGTCGGCCAGTCGCGTGAGTCTGACCGAACTTCATGCTTTGGACACCCTTCGGCGAGCGCCCGCCGGTATTGTCGCCACTCCTCTGACCTACCGCCGTTACCAAATACCCCTGCCCGACCCCCGACCTCTGTATGCCTACACTTCCACCGCCTACGTCTCAGCCCTATCGGGTCAACCGGAGTATCTTAGCGACACGATCAACCTCGATATTACCGGTTTTTCCTATCAGGATCGGGTCAAGAACATTATCCGCCTCTACCAGACCCGGGACCCCATTTGGGTATCGCAGTTCCTCAAGGAAAACCGGATCAAATATGTCTATGAGACCCCCTTCGATCATCTGATGATCCGTCCCGAGGATGCCTGTCTTACCAAAATCTTTGACTCAGGGGAAATAAATCTATATAAGTATTCTTGCCATGGCTAAATCAAAAATCTCCGCCGTTATTACGACCTGGAATGAGGCAGCCAACCTGGACGAATGTCTTTCCACCCTGGACTTTGTTGATGAGATCGTCATCGTGGACATGGAAAGTACCGATAATACGGTCAAGATCGCCAAACAATACACGGACAAGGTTTACCACACTCCCTATACCGGCTACGTCGAACCGGCGAGGAACTATTCGATCAGCAAAGCTACCGGCAACTGGGTACTTATCATTGATGCCGACGAGCGGGTACCGGGCACATTGGGATCAAAGCTCCGCCAAATCGCGGATGATGATGGCGCCGACTTCGTTCGGATCCCCAGGAAGAACCTAGTCTTTAACGAATGGCTGAAGTATTCCCGCTGGTGGCCGGACTACAATATTCGCTTTTTCAAAAAGGGCTATGTTACTTGGTCCGACGCGATTCATCGTCCGCCGGTCACCGAAGGGGAAGGTGTCAACCTCGATCCCGAGCCGGAATTTGCCCTGATTCATCACCACTACCGGACGATTGACGAATATCTTAATCGTTTGGTCCGCTATACCAATCAGCAGACCAAGGAATTGATAGACGAAGGCTACCAGTTTTCTGTCTCTGATCTGATCAACAAACCCATTAGCGAGTTCCTTTCCCGTTTCTTTGCCGGCGAAGGCTATAAGGACGGTCTGCATGGTTTTGCCCTCTCACTGCTTCAAGCCTTTTCGATGTTTATTGTTTACCTCAAGGTATGGCAGGAGGAGGGCTTCAAGCCAAAGGAAGACATTTTAAAAACCACCGCCGCAAAGAAAATACTTCCGGAAAAATTTGGCGAATTAAAGTACTGGCTCTACACGGTCAAAATTCACCTGGCCCGTAACAAAAGCGAGAAATTCTTACTGAAATTAAAACGTAAATTAAGGGTCTAGTATGCGGTTAGCCCTTGTTACTCTCCACTTCAAAAATCTGGACGATACCCTTGGGCTTCTCGAATCCCTGTCCGAATGTCAAATCCCGGCCGGTACCGAAGTGACTACCTATGTAGTAGACAATGAGGGTTCAGCGGAGCTTCCGGAAAAAATAAAAAAGTTTCGGGGGCTGGAACTTCTCGTCAGTGGCAAAAACCTCGGTTTTGCCGGAGGAAACAATTACGGTTTGGAAAAGGCAATTGCTGATGGCAACGAGATCCTCGTCCTCATCAACAACGACACCTTTGTCGGGAAAGATTTTATCAAACAGATCCTCGAGAGTCCGATCAAAGAAAGTTCCGTCGGCGCCGTCGGCGGTTTGATCTATTTCGCCCCTGGTTTTGAGTTTCAGCAGGGATATAAAAAGGGCGACCTGGGGAAAGTTATTTGGTTCGCCGGGGGAAGTTTTGATTGGGACAACATTCTGGGACCGAACGCTCACGTTGATGAAGTTGATCACGGGAGGTTCAAAAATCCGGAAGAAACCGATTTCATTACCGGGGCTCTTTTGATCACCAGGGCTGACGTTCTGAAGAAGGTCGGCCTGTTCGATGATAAATATTTCATGTACCTTGAGGACGTTGATCTTTGCCAACGCATGCGGTTGGCCGGTTACCGCCTGGTTTTTGATCCGAAGATCAAGATGTGGCATAAGGTGGCCCGAAGTTCCGGTATCGGTTCACCTCTGAACGACTATTTCATAACCAGAAATCGCCTTTATTTTGGCTTCAAATTCGCCCGTCTCCGGACCAAATTCGCTCTCATCCGGGAAGCGATCCGTTTCCTGATTTCGGGTCGGCCGGCTCAGAAAACAGGCGTGCGTGACTTTTTTACCCTTAACCTGGGTAAAGGTAGTTGGATAAAATAATTCTACCTAGTCATATCTGACCAGAACCATTTCTCCGATCTGATCAACAATTGAAAATCCCTTTGTTTGGTTCACCAGAAAATCTCTGGAGATCAACTGGAACGGTCTTTTGATCAAAGTAATATCGTCCTGGCGCCGGATAATGTTCACCTGTTCTTTATCGGCATAAAAAATGATCGCCGGAAGATAGGTCGTATCCTGAACATACAGGGGGAGGTCCACCCGATTCGCCAGTTGACCCATCCTGGCTTCATTAGCAACCTGCTTTGGCAGATCGAATATCTCACCCCAATAGGACCTCATTGATACCAGGCCGATCAGAGAAATCGCGAAAAGCAAAATGATCTCCGAAAACTGCTTAAGTTTTTCAGAAGGCACGAATCGGTTCGTTAATTCGACGAAGACTCCGGGAATCAGGAGAGACATCGGGATCATGATCGGCAGCAGGTGCCAGATCTGTGCTTGGCTGGAAATGAAATAAGGGAAGGCGGAGAGAAATAAATAGGCCAGCAGCCGTCTGATCTTTTGCTGCCTCAAAAAAGCAAATCCGAGGGTAAACGAGGACAGCAGCGGCAGATACCATTTGTGGACCGCAGAGCGAAGATAAAGCAGAGTTCGCCGGACCGTTTCCACTGATACCCCGGCGGCCGAGCCTTTGCGGAAGCCGATCGTA
>CAYQLI010000003.1:18545-18809 GCA_964418355.1 uncultured Pseudomonadales bacterium
GTTATAGCCATACCAGGGAATGATCGGTAGTAGGAAAAATAAAAAGGACCGTCTGATCGAGATGACCTTTTCCTTCCAGGCGGGAAGACTGATGGCGATCAGGAGCGGCAGCATCACCAATGAGATCGCGGATTTCGAGACCATCGCCAAGCCAAAAAACAGCCACATGAGTGAAAAATCCATCTTTGTCTTGGCCCTTATCGCGAGATAAAAAGTTGTCGCTTGAGTGAATAAGAGCAAAGCGTCCAGGTCAGCAGTGCGGGC
>CAYQLI010000003.1:18832-21479 GCA_964418355.1 uncultured Pseudomonadales bacterium
ACCAGCGGCAGGTAAAAAGAATAATGGCGGCCATAAATCCAACCCGTCCGTTATAAAGCCGCTTGCCGGTGAGATAAACAACAACCACCGTCAATGCCGAAAAAAAAGCCATGGGGAGCCTGGCGGTGAACTCTGAAATACCCAAAAAGAGAAAGCCCAAAGCGATCGAATAAAATCCCAGCGGGGGATGGTCCCAAAATGGACTGCCATTGTATTTCAAATCAAGGATATGGCCTCTTAGGACATTTCTGCCGATGACCGCATACCACGCCTCATCCCATGGCGCGAGCGATGCGTCGCCGATTTTAAAAAGCAAGACGGCCAGTGCGGCGAGAAAAATTAGGAGGGGGGCCTTCTTCATCCAAAACATTATCTCATAGAGAAGTTGGTCAGATGGTAAAATCGAATTGTGAAGAAGCTCTCAATTATCATTCTCGGCCAGAATGTCGAGGCCGAAGTCGTCCCGGCCTTCAAGACCAGCCGGTTCGCCGACGAGATCATCTATGTTGATACCTTCACCGGCTCAACCGATAACACCCTGACTTTGGCCCGAAAATATGCTCATAAAATCGTCAGAAGCGAGAGCTACAACTTTAGCGCTTGGCGGAACGATGGGGCAAAAGCAGCTTCGGGCGAATGGCTGCTCTACTTGGATTCCGATGAAAGGATTACCCCGCGTCTGGCCGCCGAGGTCATCGCTACCACCAACCATCCGGATTTTGTGGCCTATACCATCAGCCGTTACGAAATCTTCCTGGGCAAACACCTCAACCACTGGCCGGACCCTCGGGTACTTCGTCTGATGAAGAAGTCCGCCCTGAAGGGTTGGCAGGGCAAACTTCACGAACAGCCAAACCTGGACGGCCGCATCGGACAGCTTTCCGAACAGCTGATCCACCTCTCCCACAAAAATATTGACGAAAAGGTCACCGGCACGATGAAGTGGTCCCGCTTGGAAGCGGAAATGCTCTTCAAGGCCGGACACCCTCCGATGAAGGGTTGGCGTTTTGCCAGAATCATGTTCTCCGAGTTTTGGGACCGTTTTGTCAAACAACACCTTTTCCGGGATGGTACCGAGGGTTGGATCGAAGTCATTTATCAAATGTTCTCCCGTTTTCTAACCTACGAAAGACTTTGGGAGATGCAAAGGAAACCAAGCCTCAAGGAGACCTACGAAGCAATTGATAAAAAGATCCTCGAGGACTTGGAAAAAAACAAATGAAAAAAGCCCTTCTTTTTGATCCGTATCTTGACACCATGGGTGGGGGAGAAAGGTATAACCTAACCTTGGCTTCCGCTCTGAAATCAGCCGGGTATATGGTCACCTTCGCTTGGCCGGACAGGAGAACTCTTTCTCAAGCGGCTGATCGTTTTAATTTGGAATCAGATTTTGCCTGCGACGCTCTCGCTTATGACGTCTTTACCCGGGGATCGCTGATTTCCAAGTGGAATTTCACCAAAGAGTATGATCTGGTCTTCTTTGTCAGCGATGGCAGTCTGCCATTTTTATTCAGCAAGAGAAACCTCGTTCATTTCCAGGTCCCTTTTACCAAAATCGGCGGCAATTTTTTCATCAATCTGATCAAAGGACTATTTATTCACAAGCTGGTTTTCAATTCAAACTTCACCGCCGAGGTGATCAAAAAACAATTACCACTAACTCCTTTTGTAGTTCTCTATCCGCCAATTGACATCGAGAACTTTACTCCCGGAAAAAAAGAGGACCTGATCCTCTCCGTCGCCCGTTTTGATTCTCCCTCTCATGCCAAGAGGCAGGACGTTCTTATTGATGCCTTCAAAAAAATTCACGAAAAGGAAAAGTCATTCCGTTTGGTTTTGGCCGGCGGTTTGAAAGGCGGAGAAGACTTCCTTCAGTCACTTAGAGATAAGACCGGCAAACTGCCAATTGAATTTGTGACGAATCCGGACTTTGGGCAATTAAAGAAACTGTACGCCAAAGCCAAAATATTCTGGCATGCCGCCGGCTATGGTCTCGACGAAGCGATACAACCGGAGAAGGTCGAACACTTTGGTATCACGACGGTTGAGGCTATGTCTGCCGGAGCCGTTCCGGTGGTGATCAATCGCGGCGGCCAACGCGAGATCGTGAATGAGGAAACAGGTTATCTCTGTGGCTCCATTGATGAAATCGTGGGCAGCACCCTCTCTCTCATCAGTTCACCGGAAAAACTAAAACTGATGTCAGACAAAGCCGTCCTTCGGGCCCGAGACTTTTCCGTTTCCAAGTTTTATCAAAGTGTCGCCCGCCTTCTCTCTGATTGATGAAAAGGTATCTCAACGCGAACACTATCTCAATTCTGGCGCTCTTTCTCCTCGTTCTGGCGAAGTTTATCCCCTTTATCTTTGGGGGCCAGGTCCCCATTCCCTTCGATATCATGATGGGCGGGTATTATCCCTGGCTTTCTGAAAAATGGGGTTACGCAGTCAGTGTTCCGGTGAGAAACCCGACTCTTTCAGATGTGATCTCTCAGTTCTACCCCTGGTTGTCTTTGGCCAAAGCCCAGGTGACAGCGGGGCATTTGCCTCTTTGGAACCCCACCTCACTCATGGGCTATCCGTTCCTGGCGAACTTTCAACTGGGACTTTTTTATCCGACTACTTTTCTGATTTTCCTCGGGAAACTGCC
>CAYQLI010000003.1:21489-24670 GCA_964418355.1 uncultured Pseudomonadales bacterium
ACGATGCGAACTATCCAGATATTGATCCAGCAAGTTCTCGGTTTCCTTTTTATGTTTCTCTATCTTCGCTCCAAAAAGATATCGAAAACGAGTTCTCTTCTCGGTTCGTTGATCTATAACACCGCCGGACGGATGACGACCGACTTCGAACTCAGTTTGGGAGGGAGGGCCATGATCTGGCTGCCGCTGGCTCTGCTCGTGATCGAAAAGATGAGAAAAACCGTGAGTTACTGGCTCCTCTTGCCCATCGCTCTGGCCGAGTATGCCGTCATTACCGCCGGTCAATTCCAAGTCATCATTTTCATTAATTTGATCACCCTAGCGGTACTGCTGATGACTTTTTGGCACGACAAAAAAAAGCTAGCCATTCTCGTTTTGGGTCTTTTTCTTGGTGCCGCCATCGCCTCGATCCAGTTGATCCCTACCATGGAACTATTGTTCCACTCGATCAGACTCGATGACCAATACATCGCTCAGGTCGGGTACGGCATCTTACCCTGGCGGCACCTCATCACTACCTTCATCGGTCCGGATGTTTATGGCAATCCGGCCACGGGTAATTACTTCGGTTTCTGGAACTATTTTGAAACTGCCGGGTACATTGGCATTATTAGTACGCTCCTGATTTATCTCGCTTTTCTGGACAAGGGAAATCGCTTTGCGAAAATTGGGTTGATCATCTGTATTCTCTTTGCTTTCAACAGCCCGCTCGCCAGCCTACCCTATCTGGCAAGGCTTCCTTTGTTAAGAACGGCCGGGGCTAGCCGCATCCTTTATCCGCTGGCCTTTTTCGCCGCCTACCTATCTGCCGTCGGTCTGGATTTGTTGGCACAGCGAAAATACACTATCAGACTCCTGTTGCCCCCTCTGATCATCCTCGTGGTGGTTTTGGATTATTTTGTTTTTTCTTATTTGGGCTATGCTCTCTCTCCCTTTAGATCTTCAGTTCCTGTCGAACTGGCACGGGCCACCACCAGTGTTAGAAACCTAGCTCTCCCGGCATTAGTCTTTCTTGCAGGTTTCATTTTGATCTTTCAGGCCGGCAAGCCGGAGGTTCGCCAAAAGAATAAATCTGCCGTAATCTTAAAGTTGGTTTTGGTTCTCATCCTTTCTTTGGACCTGCTCCGGTTCCACTATAAGTACAACCCCTTTATTGACTCCAACCTGGCCTTTCCTAAAACCAAAATAACCGATTATTTGTTATCACATCCCGGGCGCTTCATCACGACTAGCTCGGAGGTTCTTCCTTCAAACACCTGGACCGCCTATCAGCTCGATTCAATCTTCGGTTATGAAAATCTGGCCCCGTCGGCCATTGGTGGCTATTTCAAATCAATTGATGCCGGAAAGCCTGTACTCGGGGCCAGTGAACGTTATTTAAATTCAGTTGGAAATTACCAATCAAACCTTCTCTCCCTTGCCGGAGTCAAATATATTGTCACTTTGAAAAGGGATAAGATCCGCAAGATTGATCCAAATGGTGATCTCCGTGACGACGGCATTGATCTGACCAAATACGTTCCTGTATTCACGGACAAAGCGGTAGTGATTCTTGAGAATCAAAAGCCAAACGGAAAGTATTATCTTAGTTATTCACCCATCAAAACCAAGGACGACGAAGAAACACTGGCTCTGATGTTGGAGGAAGAAGCCGGCCTGTCAATTTTCACTTCAACCAAACTTTCTCAATCATATTCCGATAATCATCAATCTGAGTTAATTAGCCTGGAACAAAATATTGCCGGAGATATCTGGGGCAGTGTAACCGCCTCAGGAAATGGAATTCTTAACATCGCCGCGACCAACTTCCCCGGTTGGGTCGCTTACCTCGATAATAAACCCGTTAGAATCATCAAAAGCAATTTTCTTTTTCTCGGTCTGGAAGTGCCAGCCGGAAAACACGACCTGAAGTTATTTTATCGGCCAAGAAGTTTTACTTATGGAGCTCTGATCTCTGTCTCATCAATCGTCATTTTGTTTAGTGTCATAATCATAGGGGAGAGGAATCGAAAAAATGAAACTAAAAGGTAAATCTTTTCTCGTCGAAATAATATTACTCGCCGGCATTGCTTTGTTTTTCTGTTTTTATCATTTGCCCCAGCTTTATAGTTTTGAATTTGATCAGGAACGAGATTTCAATATCGTGAAGTCCATCGTGGTCACTCATAAATTTACCCTCATCGGTCCCAGGGTCGTCTCCTCAGCCGGTTTCTATCTCGGACCCTGGTATTTCTATGCTCAAATTCCATTTTTTGTCGCCCTTTTTGGGAACCCTCTTTACGGCGCCTATTTCGTCGGCTTCGTAAATATTTCCATTAGTTTCCTGACTTACTTCCTAGTCAGAAAACTCACCGGCTCGCGCCTGATTTCTTTTCTGGCCGCCGTCCTTTGGGTCAGCGGCGCCAATCGTTATAGCTGGAATGTCGCTTTCGTTCCCTTATTCTTTCTCCTTTTTTACTCCGTGTTTCAAAGTCTGAAAAAGATCACTTTTAAGACCCTCTGGCTCCTTTCTTTCATCTTCTTTTTCTCCCTGAACTTTCATCCCCAGATGATCTTTTTGTTTCCGCTTTGGCTCTACTTTATTCACCGCTTCTTCAAAGAAAAAAACCACCTCACCGGCAGACGCCTCCTGCTCTGGTTTCTCGCCTTCGCCATTCCTTTTGCCCCTCTGCTCCTTTTCGATCTGCGCCACGACTTTATCAATACCAACGCCCTGCTCCATTTTCTGACTTCATCGTCCCAAAAAAATTCCGATATCTCTTTCTTTCGTTTTTCATATTCCCTGCGACAATTTTCGACAGCAATCTCTTTCCTTCATCCGGTCTTTCAGCATAACCTTCCTCTTACCTTGGGCCTGCTGGGTTTCGCTGTTTTTTTGGCACTTCGTTTCAAAGAACTGCTACCCCTGATTTATCTGCCTTTGGTTTCGATCTTTGTGCTGAGCTTCTACCGGGAAATTACCTGGCCGGAATATTATCACTACCTTGGCGCGTTTTCGCTTTTTCTCTTGCTTTTTATGGCTAGTAAGAAGATTTCCCCCCTGAGGTGGTCGCTCGTTCTACTGACTCTCTATCTGGTCTTCGTAAACTTTCGCCGCCTTACGACCTTTATTGATCCAAGCGGTTATGAATACAAAAAGAAAATGATCTTATACATGTTGGAAAAGAATCGGCCCTACGAA
>CAYQLI010000004.1:0-2161 GCA_964418355.1 uncultured Pseudomonadales bacterium
GATTCTTCTCAACCTCCTCGCCGGCGGATTCCAGGCGGGGATCTTTTCCGCCGCCAGCCGCATCGCTCTTCTCTTTGCCCTGCTCGTTTCCAGTATCGGTTCGGTGATCGCCCCCAGATTCTCTGCTTTTGTAAACAAAGAGGATGTTAAGCGTTACCTCAAGAAAGTCGCCCTAATGGTGGGATGAATCTCCCTCTTCATGATCGGTACCATCATCTTTGCCGATCCCTTGGTCAGGGTCATCTTCGGCGAGAAGTACATCGCCGCCATTCCGGTCTTCCGGGCCATGACCCTCGCGATGATCCCATTCCTACTTTCAGTGATTACTTCCCAACCCCTGATCTATTCGTTTAACCAGCCAAAGTTTTTCTCCCGAGTCACCATACTTCAGGTCGTAACCTTGATCATCCTGGACCTCATCCTCATTCCCCGCTATCAGGCAATGGGGCCGACGATCGCTCTGGGTATTTCAAATACCCTTGTCGTCATTCTTTCGGGTCGGAAACTCTATCAAATTCTCTACTCAACAAAATAAACTATTTCTATGGCTGAGAAACCAAAGATCATTGCCCACTGTCTGGTGGCAAACGAGGAAAAGTTTATCTGGTATACCCTAAATTCTGTGCTTCCCTTCGTGGATAAGATCATGGTTTGGGACACCGGTTCTTCTGATAACACGGTCGCACTAATCAAAAAAATAAATTCCAAGAAGATCGAATTAAAGGAATTGGGTCCGGTTGATGCTATCGGACATACTAATACCCGCGACCTGATGCTTCAGGAAACCGATACAGACAGGTACGATTGGCTCCTCATCCTCGACGGCGACGAGATCTGGCCGTCCAAAATGTTCACCAAAATGATCAACGAAGCAAAGCCAAACAATCCTGCAGCAGTCGTGGTCAAGACGATCAACTTCGTCGGAGACATCTATCACCAGGAGCCGGAATCGGCCGGACATTATCGCTTCGGCGACCGGGTAGGGCACTACAATCTTCGGCTGATAAACCTAAAACTTCCCCGACTCCATGTCAGCGGTCCTCACGGTCAGCAAGGCTATTACTCGGGCGAACGTCAGCTTCAGGACCTCCCTCCCGGCAAACTCCTCATCCTCGACGATGTCTATTATTTTCATGCTACCCACCTGGATCGGTCCCCCTTTGATAAAAAGACTACCAAGAGGTCGTTCAAAAAGAAATTCGAACTAGGGGAAAAAGTTGACCAAAGCACTTTACCGGAGATTTTCTTCGATCACCCCGAAGATATTCCGGATGTCACTGGCAAATATGATTTAGTTTATTGGTTTAGGGCAACATTGGAGACAGTTCCAAGACGGATTAGACGTTTTTTCCTCCCCCCGCCCGAGGGATATTAAGCATGAACACCAAAAAAAAATTCCGTCTGGCGCTAATCCTTTACATTTTCGCAGTGCTGGTCCGCCTGTATCAGTTGAATCTGACCGCCGTTTACCCAGATGAAATCACTTGGATGGTCAAGGGCAAAGAGTTTGTTTACGCCATGGCGAAGCGCAATATAAATTATTTCAGAAATGCCTGGTGGAATGATCAAAAAGATACTTACGCCATCGGTATCCCCGTTATTATCCCAAGCGGCCTGACTCAAGTGACTTTTGCCGGAACAGGAAAATATAGTTTGAAACTGCTGCCTGATATTATTGCCTCAAGGTTGCCTATTGTTTTAATCGGTAGCCTTACTGGCGTCGCCATCTTTCTCTTTGGGCTAAGTTTCCTTTCTCCAACGGCTGCTTTTATCACCGGTGTCCTCTATGCAGTCAATCCTATTACCATTGCCCTTGACCGCTGGCTCCTGCATGACAGTTTTCTAACTCTTTTCAGTTTTGCCGCGATTATTTCCTTTCACTCTCTATATTTTCGTAGGAAAACAGGCTTTCTCCCCGGAATCTTTCTCGCACTAGCTTTTCTGGTCAAGCCAAACGGACTCTTACCACTGGCCGCTTGGCTTGTCTATCTCGCCATAGGAAGGGACCGACGTTTCTCTATCCGCCTTTTACTCGTCAACGGATTTAGTTTTTTGACCACCGTTTTTGTTTTATGGCCTCAGATGTGGATCTCAGGATCTATGGCGATAATCGAATATCTTGCTCGGCAGGCGAGACTGGTAAATTCAGGAGATCCGATTC
>CAYQLI010000004.1:2171-5855 GCA_964418355.1 uncultured Pseudomonadales bacterium
TCGGACAGGCTACCAATAACCCGCACCCGGTCTACTACTTCTTTCAGTTGGCCACCAGGATGCCCGAAGTGATCTTGATCCTTGGCCTGAGCTCTCTGATTCTTTTTTTGAAAAAGTTTAATCGCCACAAGACCAATATCTTGGTGCCCGCCGTCCTGGCATACACCACTATCTTCCTCTACCTGATTTCCAGCTCGGCCGTTAAGGGAGGAGTTCGCTATGCCCTACCATTATTCCCCTGGATTTATCTTGCATCGGGCTGGGTGATCAATAAGTTGGAAAAATCCAAACACGCTTATAAATCTTTGGCTCTCGCGATAATTATTTTTCTTGCCAGTTATCCGATTATGTATTTTCCCAATTACTATCTTTATTACAACACCTTCATTGGTGGTCCCCGAAATGCCGTTAAATACGATTTGTTTGGGTTGTGCTTTGGCAGCAAAGAGGCCTTGGAATATTTAGATAAGAACGGGCCATCTGGGTTGACGGGTGTCATTGGATGTTCTGACACTGCCTCGTATCACTCGGGTCGAACTCTGACAAAAAATTTCATAGACGCGGACATTCTGATTGTCGAGTCCTCATTTGTTCAGCAGCACCCCGACTCAAAATTGCTTCAAACAATAAGAAATAAAAGACTGATCAAAGAAATCCTCCAACAGGGAGTCGTTACCGCCAGGATTTATCAGTAGCGATCTCTTTGCGCGACGCAAATTAGACCTTGGCCGAATGGAAGTGAAATCCCTTTGGCGATTAACCAACCTTCCAAATTGAGTACTCTGGTCAACAACAGATTAATTATTGGGTTTATCCTGCCAACCGATGAATGATCACCTTTACTGGTCAACCTCTCAAACATTATCTTGACCAAACTGAGCAGAAAAATGGGAGAGTGAACGAAAGAACATTGCAATACCTCGAAGTCTGATTTTTCTAATTTAGAAATAATTTCGTTTTCTTCATACCTTCTAGTAGTGTGGACATGGCGGTCGTGAGCGGACATCAAAAATTTATGCGCCGGGACCCGAAGCGTCAAAAACCCACCCGGTCTGAGTACCCGCCTCATTTCCTTCAGTGCTACAACATCGTTTTTTACCTGGCGATGGTAAATAACGTCAATACTAGTCACCAAATCAAACGATCGATCGGGGAATGGGATTCTCTCAACAGAGGCTTTTATGGCTTTAACCCCATTTACCCTTGCGAGCTTAACCGCTTCATCGGAGAAATCAATACCATTCACTTTCCCGAATTTAGATAGCCGGGTCGCCAAACCACCTGTACCGCAGCCGGCATCCAAGATCTTTAAATTCCTCTCGCCAGGAAAATATCTCCTAATCAGATTTAACACTAGCCCATGAGTCGTGACATAGAAAAAGTGCTCTTTTTCGTGGTCGAAAATGTTTTTGTATTCCGAGAGTTCCATGGATTACTTATTATTCTCCTCAATCATCAGCTTCCACCATAAGGGAATAATTTCCTTAAATGTTTGAATGAGATGTTTGAGGTTAAAAAACTGAGAGTTACCAAATTTCCTTGGATAATGGTGGACCGAGACCTGCCTAAATTTGGCTCCGGCCTTCTCTGCCCTCTTCACCAGCTCGACGCAGATGGACCCGGAATCACTTTTTAGTACCAACTTGGAAAGGAGCGACCTCCGGACCAAACGAAAGTCACAGTCAACATCATAGATCGGAAGCATGAAAGCCCAGCGCATACACAGAGCGTAAAAGTTTCCGACGATCACCCGATAGGCAAAGTCTTGTCTTTCCATCTTGATGCCGTTGACAAAATTGACGTCCTTAGTCATTAGAGAAAAGAGAATTGGCAGTTCCCTGACGTCATATTGAGCATCCCCGTCGGTGTAAAAGACCAGATCATATTTGGCATTTTTGAAACCGTCCTTCAGGGCTCCGCCGTAGCCTTTGTTTTTCTTGTGGAATATGGGTCTGAATGTTTCCGGGAATTTCTTCTGAAACTCACGCAAAACCTCCTGACTGCCATCGCTTGACCCATCATCTATGACGATCACCTCGAACTTGTCGGTGAGAGTTTTGGCGGTTTCGTGGGCATCGTCTATTAGGCCGCCGATTGATAAGGCGTCATTGTAGCAAGGGAAAAAAATCGAGATGCTGGCTGACTTTTTTTTGTTCATTCAATCGAGAATTTGATGATGGTCCAAAGCGCCATTATTCCATCTTTCCAGCCGATTTTCTTCCCTTCTTCATAACTTCTGCCGGCGTAGCTTACCCCCACTTCGTAAACCCTGAACTTATTCTTTGCCACTTTTATGGTAAATTCCGGTTCAAAACCAAAACGGTTTTCTTGGAGATTGAGTGAACCCGCCACCTCTTTACTGAAAGCTTTGTAGCCAGTTTCGATATCTGTGAGATTCAAATTCGTAACGCAGTCGGCAAGAAGGGTAATCAGTTGGTTGGCGACCCGATGCCAAAAATAGAGCACACGGTGGGGATTGCTACCAACGAAACGAGAGCCGAAAACAACGTCAGCCTTTCCTGCCAAAATCGGAGAAATTAGCAGGTTAATATCAGAAGGGTCATATTCCAGATCTGCATCCTGAATCACATAGACGTCTCCCTTTGTATTTTCTAGCGCGGTTCTCACCGCCGCACCTTTTCCCAGATTGTGTCGGTGAGAAAGAACGGTCACATTATTACTCTTTATTTTCGCCAGTTCTCTTTTTGTCCTGTCTGTTGAGCCGTCATTGATCACCACCAAACTTTTTTTCACCCCTCTTATCTTTGTCGCGAGAACGCGACGGATAGAAGAAACAACTGTGGTCTCTTCATTGAAAACCGGCATAACAATAGTAAGCTTCTTCATCGTTGGGCTTAGTTTACAATATAAGAGAATGAAAATCGCTTTCTTAAATTACTACCAAACCGGGGTTCAGCGTGGGTTGGAAACTTTTGTCAGCGAACTTTCAAAAAAGCTGGAAAAAAACCATCAGACTTTGGTGTTGCCATCACCGACCGGTACAACCCCGCCAACAAGGGAGCTATCCTGGTCGCGCCGTTTTTTTCTCGATTCGGTAAGTGTAAAAGTCGCCCTCTGGACAATAAAGTCGCTTCCAACCATAAAGCTTTTCCGCCCCCAAGTAATTATTTCCTTAAACGGAGGCTGGCAGGCTCTGATCATTTCTGTATTTGGCCGGTTATTCGGAGCAAAACTTATCATCGTCGGCCAATCCGGTCCCGGTTGGGATGACCGCTGGAACCTCCTCATGAAGCCGAATCTGTTCGTGGCTTTGACAACACGTCAATTGAACTGGGCGAAAAAGGCTACGATCTGGAAACAGGACTTCGCCCTAATTCCAAACGGTGTTGATCTGGATCAGTTTAGGTCTGCGGGGAAAAAGTTTCACACCGCTTTAGAAAAGCCCATAATCATGATGGTGGCCGCCTCTACTCCGGACAAGAGAGTGGAGCAGGGGATACGGGCAGTTGCGAAGCTGGCTCACGGCTCACTTCTGCTTCTCGGGACCGGCCCACTGGACGAGAGGATAGATAAATTAGGTTATGAGCTGCTGGGCAAAAAGAGATTTTTTCACACCTCGGTCGCCCATGAACAAATGCCTGAGTACTACCGCGCCGCCGACCTATTTACCCTTTGTTCGATCAGTAGTGAGGCCTTTGGCATTGTTTACCTAGAAGCCATGGC
>CAYQLI010000004.1:5865-24657 GCA_964418355.1 uncultured Pseudomonadales bacterium
ATTGCTACCGACGATGAATCCCGCCGGGAGATCGTCGGCAATGCCGGGATCTTCATCAAAGATCCGGATAATGCCGAAGAATATTCAACCGGCCTGAAACAAACTCTGGCGACGAAATGGAAAGATCTGCCCAGAAAACAAGCAGAAAAATTTTCTTGGGATAAAGTTGTGGCCGAATATGAAAAAGTTCTATAGTTCATTGATCATTCTTCTCCTCGTCGCCGGCGCTTTTTTGCGATTTTATAACTTCGAAAACCGATTGATCTTTGGCCCGGAGCAAGGCATTTCCTTACTTACTTCAGCAGAAAATCTGACCAAGTTTTCCTTACTTGGAGAATACAACCTCCAGCGGGCGACCAGCACCGGACACAACCTTATTCACGGACCCCTCTTTAGCTATTTTCTTCTTCCTTTTATCATTCTTTTCAACTTTCGTGTTCTGCCGGTCAGTCTGGTTTTTCCATTTCTGAATCTGATAACGGCTTTGGTTCTCTTTGTTATTTCCAAGAAATTGTTTGGCAAACTAGTGGCCGCACTGACTCTATTTTTCTTCTTATTTAGTTCTCTGATGATCTATCACTCTCTCTTCATCTGGATTTATCATCCACTGATCCTTCTTTGTACTCTTTCTATTTGGTTCATTGCCAAACTATCAGAAAGCCCAACCAAAGCAGCATCGGCTTTCTGGCTCGGCCTGATCTCCGGAATTGGTTTTTCACTGCAGTATCCTTTTTTGATTTACGGTGCATTTCTGTTTTTCCTGGTTTTACTCCTTTCGAAAAAACATCTCGCGGCGACCTTCTTATTCATCAGCGGCTTCTTTCTTGCCAACATCACCCGCATCATTTTTGATCTGCGGCATGACTTTTATCACCTTCGGACTTTGTGGCAATTTTTTCTTGATGTTTATATTGATAAAACCATCTCTGGTGCCGTCTACCCCTACCACTACTTACACCTCTTCCCTCTCTTTTGTCTTCTACTCGCACTCCTCTCTGTTGGGTTGTACAACATCAAGAAGCCGCTCGTTCTCATTCCTATCATTATTTATCTTTACCTCAACCTCGCCTCGCCGATGCTTAATCTCAAGAAATCTCTCGGAATGCCGGAAGGAATTACTCTGGCCTCTCTCGAGACGGCGGCTTCTACCATTGCTGCCGACCAACCACCAGCCCGGTATAATGTCGCCACCCTCTGGGACTTCGATACCGTCGCTCGGCCGATGAGATATCTTCTGAAGTACTATTATGATCTTCCCGCACAGCCATTTGAGAATTACGCCAGTATAGATGCCCTCTACGTTTTTGCTCCGGAGGATCGAGATATTAAGAAACCCCAAGTTTGGGAATTAAATACATTCAAGCCTTATCAGGTCACCACCTTAGTCTCACCTTCGGTCAAGTATCGTCTTTACAAACTTACAAAATGAAATATAGCAAAGTCTTCTTTGCTGCCCTGACTGCTTTTCACCTCTATCTTCTGCTCCACTTAGAATTTACCGCCTGGCCGGAAATGCTTTTTTGGCCTTATCTCATGCTGAAAGGCTGGTTGCCCTACCGCGATATTGGCATCGCCCACTCACCCCTGTTGGTCGTCGAACTAACTGCTTATTACAAACTCCTGGGTGTTGGCATCTGGCAGCAAAAAATAGTTAGCTGGTTGGTGCCCCTTCTAACTGACGGGTTACTGGTTTACTTTTTCGGAAAGTTATTTGGGGCAAAAAAAGCCCTGCTTTCTCTGGCTTTTTTTATTCTGTTTCAGGTCTATTATGATGGCAACGGCATCTGGTTCGATCATGCTTTGGCTGTCTACTCGCTCACGATCTTTTACATTCTTGAAAAGAAAAATCATTTTCTGGTGGGTGTTTTCTGGGCGCTGGCTTTCCTAACCAAACAAACTGCTTTTTGGTTTTCTCTCCCTGTTCTCTATTACCTTCTGGTTTCCAAAGAAAAAATAAAATTTGTCACCGATCTCATCAAAGGTGCCTTGCTGGTACTTTCTCTCTTCTTTCTGGCGCTTACTATTTTTGGTATCCAGAATGACTACTTTGCCTGGTCAATTGTTTTCGGTATCGGTGTCTTACCAAAACTTGCTGCCAAAGTTTCATCTGTCAGGATGATGATTGCGTCGTTTGCCCCCTACCTTGTTTTTCTTCCACTTTTTGCAGTGAAAATGAAGAAAAAACCAACCACAATCCTGCTTTGGTCCATTGCCGGCATGATGGGAGCAATTCCCAGATTTGAGCTATTTCATTTTCAGCCCGCCCTGCCTTTTCTGGCACTCGGCTCCGCACTCCTTCTAATCTATTTTCTGGAAGCAAAGAGGACTTTTTTTTCCTTCGTCTCACTTTCGATTCTTCTTCTCGTCTTCACGATAACCGGGCGTGGAGTAGCCCGAAGGTTCCTCAAAGAAGATCGCTTCTATACCGCCGATGACAAGAAAATAGCCAGCGTTATCTCTGGATTGACAACCCCGAATCAAGCCATCTTCGTCACCAATTACTGGGATAACCTTTACGCACTAACGGAGACCTTCCCATCTACTCGACCCTTCATTCCCCAGTTAACCCAGTATATGTCCCAACCTGGTTTTGAAGCCAAAAATGTCAGCGATCTAATAAGTAATCCACCAAAAATCGTTATTCGGGGAAGGTTCATCGGGCCAGACGATCCATTTCGATTTGAGAAAATCAATGACTTCATAGACAATAACTATCAGATGGTGGACTCGGTTGGCGCAGTAGATATTTTGAAAGCGATACAAAAATGAAAAAAACTGTTTCGGTTATTATTCCCATTTACAACGAAGAGGCCTCAATCGCGGCTTGTCTCGAAACCCTTTCTAAGCAGTCCAAAAAGCCGGAAGAGATCATTGTTATTGATGATGGCAGCACCGACCAAACCGTCCCTTTGGTCAAAAAATTTCCGGTTATCCTTCTATCACAGGACCACCAAGGACCAGGCGCGGCCAGAAATCTGGGTGCCAAAAAAGCGTCCGGCGAGATCCTGGTCTTTGTGGATGCGGATATGACCTTCGAGTCTGACTTCCTAAAAAACCTAATTGAACCGATTCGTTCCGGAAAGGCTAAGGGTGTTTTTAATACCGCCGAATACGTGGCCAACTACAATAATGTCTGGGCCAAGTGTTGGAACTATAACCAAAATCTCTTTTCTAAGGAACGGCTGAATCCGAAGAGTCGGGAAGATACCGAGGACTTTCGGGCGATCCTCAAGTCAGAATTTGATCGGGTCGGGGGCTTCTCACTTACCGGTTATACGGATTCGCGGACCTTAGTCGCCAAACTTGGGTATCGTCCGATTTCGATAGGGAACGCCGTTTCCTATCACGCCAACCCCAGTTCTCTAAAAGAAATTTTTCTCCAGGCACGCTGGATCGGTCGGCGCAAAATGAAATTAGGTCCGATCGGCCAACTAATCAATTTAGTCCGCTACGGCCTGCCTTTTTCAATTCTATTCGGCACAATCAAAGCCATGAGAACCGCCACGCCACAATTCATCCTTTTTAAGTTGGTCTATGACTTTGGTTTCTTCACCGGCACCCTCATGAGCCTCCTCGGATCAACAACCGCCCGCTAATGGGCATATAATTGAAAAACAGATAATGGAACCAATTCTCTTGTTCATTCCCGCCTTCATCCTTCGTTTGGTTTCTGCCAATCAAAGCTTCTGGCTTGACGAAGGCGCCTCGCTCTTTTTTGCCCGCCTGCCGATTCCTGGTTTATTCGAGGCCCTGAAAGGGGACTTCCATCCGCCCCTATACTATTTATTACTTCATTTCTGGTTGCCGCTGGCTGGTCGAACCGAGTGGCTCATCCGCCTTCCGAATGTCATTTTCGGCGCCCTGTGCGTGCCGGTTCTCTACCGACTACTAATCGAACTTTTAAGCCGCGAGAAAAAGAAAGTCGCCTTGATCGCCTCGCTTCTCCTTTTGCTAAATCCGCTCCATATTTATTACTCCGCTGAACTGCGGATGTACTCGCTCAATGCCCTCTTATCTCTTCTTTCATGGCTTTATTTGCTTCGTATCGTCAAGGAGAAATCCAATAACCACCCCCATTGGCGCTATTTCACGCTGGTCAGCATCCTCAACTTTTATACCTTCTATGGCGCCCTTTTTAATCTTGCCGCCCAAATGGTTTTTATCCTTTGGCAAGCCAAAAGCAAACTCAAACCATTTCTTATTCGCATTTTTTTTGTCTTCCTTTTCTTCCTTCCCTGGCTGCCGATTTTTGTGAGCCAACTTTCCGGTGGCGGCTATCTTTCCCGGGTTCTCCCCGGTTGGGCAGATCTCTCCGGTAATCTTTCACTTAAATCCCTCGGTCTGATCATGGCCAAGTTCACTTTCGGCCGGATCTCTCTGGCAAACAAAGCGGCCTATGCCGTTTTTGTCGCCGGTATTTCTCTTTATTTTCTCCTGGCTTCCTATCTGACGAGCTTGACCAAAGAGGGGAAAGCGCTTTTGGTCTGGTTTTACGCTTCCTTGGCTTTTGCAATTCTTGTCAGTCTCCGCGCCCCAGTCCTCGGATACTGGCGCTTTGTCTTCCTGGTGCCCGCTTTCGTTTCTATTATTGCCTTGGGGTTATCCGTCCTTCCCCCGCTGGCAAACCGCCTTAATTTATTTGTCGTCTTTCTGGTCTTTGTTCTTGGAAATATTATTTTTTGGATCACCCCTGCCCTTCACCGTGAAGACTGGCGCGAGGCGGCCGAACTAATCGGAAAAGATAATTCCCTCACGATCGTTAACTTTCCTGATGTCTTTGCCCCGCTGAAGTTTTATGCGCCCGGGACCTATTTTTACCCCGATCAGGAAAAACTGGGAAAGATGCGTGCCGATCTTGACCAAAGCCTCCCTCTGGTTCTTTCAGCTACAGACACTGTCTTTGTTTTTGATTACCTCTCTGACCTCTCCGACAAAAAGCAGTCTATTCTCACTTGGCTCAAACGCGCCGGCTTTACCCAAAATCAGACTCACAACGTGAACGGCGTCGGCTTTATCTACGAATTTAGTTCTCCTAAATAATCCTATGAAAATCGCCATTGATGTCTCCCAAATAATTTACGGTACCGGCGTCTCGGTCTATACCCGGAATCTCGTCAGTCACCTGGTCAAACAATATCCGGAAGATGACTACATTCTCTTCGGGGGGTCGCTCCGCCGCCGCCGGGAACTGGAGATCTTTACCAACCGGCTGAAAACTACCAGTAAATTCTATCTGCTACCCCCCAAATTCATGGACCTTCTCTGGAACTCCTTTCACGTCTTTCCGGTTGAGAAACTTATTGGTGAAGTTGATATAGTTCACACCTCCGACTGGGCGGAACCGCCGAGCCACTTACCCAAGGTGACGACCGTTCACGATCTTATTCCTTTCAAGTACCCCCATACTACACAGGGGGGTGTCCGGGTGGCGCATAAAAAAAGACTGGCCTGGGTCAGCAAAGAATCAGATGCAATCCTGGCTGTCAGTAAATCCACCAAGGATGACCTTGTGGACCTACTGAAGATCTCCGAAGAGAGGATCACCGTTACTCCCGAGGGGGTCGAGAGTTTTTACAAGCCTCAGCCGCCGAGTCTTGTGGAAACGGTCAAAAACAAATACCACATCGAAGGCGATTTCCTCTTCTCCCTCTCAACTCTGGAACCGAGGAAGAATCAACAACGTTTGATCGAAGCGTTCAAGGTCGTCCGGGAGGCTCTCCCGGGCATTTCGCTCGTCGTCGGCGGCCGGACTGGTTGGGGAGAAGCCCTCAAACCGGTCGAGGGGGTGATCCTTCCCGGGTATATTCCTGATGCGGACCTGCCCGCTCTCTACTCCGGCTGTCTCGCTTATGTTCTACCTTCCCTTTACGAAGGCTTTTCTCTGAGTCACCTGCAGGCCATGGCTTGCGGCGCCGCCGTCGTCGGCAGCAATCTCTCCTCGATGCCCGAAGTGATCGGCAACGCCGGCCTCCTGGTAGATCCGATCAGTGTCGGTGAAATCTCATCGGCTATAATCAAAGCCGTCAAAACCCGGGCTGTCCTGGGGGAGAAGGCGATCAAGCGGGCGAAGCTATTTTCCTGGGAGGAAACTGCCAAGTTGACCCATGAGGTTTACGAACGAGTCGTCGCAAGTAACAAAATATGATCATCGGAATAGATATCAACGAAGCCAACATCGGCCAAAGAGTCGGTGTCAACCAAGTCGCCTATGCGATGTTTAAGGCCCTGACTGTCAGTCTCCCGTCTGAGGATAAGATCATCGCCCTTTCCAAGGAACGTCCCTTACCCGATCTACCGGTGACCAAGGACAATCTGACTTATGAGATCTTTGGCCCCAAACGGATGTGGGTTATGACGGGTCTCACCAAGCGGTTGTTTTTCAATCAGCCGAAAATTGATGTCCTTTTCTCACCCAGTCACTACACCCCGCTTCTTTCCAATGTGCCCTCTGTGATCTATCTGATGGACCTTTCTTACGAAAGATTCGGCACCGAATACTTCACCACCTATGACATCACCCAACTCAAACGCTGGACCCCCCTCTCGATCAAGAAAGCCAAACACGTCCTGACCATCTCAGAATTTTCCAAATCAGAGATCGTTTCCCTCTACCATACCTCGCCGGACAAAGTCACTGTCGTCTATCCGGGTTTTGACCGGCTGACCTATCACTCGAAGATCCCCAAGACGAAACAGCTCCAGGTCAGGAAAAAGTATGGCATCGCCGGAAAATATTTTCTTTATGTGGGCACGCTTCAGCCCCGCAAAAATCTGGGAAAACTGATCGAAGCCTTTGCTAAATTGAAAAATAAACAGGTCAAACTGGTCATCGGCGGCAAAAAAGGCTGGCTCTATGACCAGATCTTTGAACGGGTCCATGAAATGAAACTGGAAAATCGGGTGATCTTCCTCGGTTTCGTCCCCAATGAAGATCTGCCCGGACTGATCAAGGGCTGTCAGGCCTATGTCCTCCCCAGTCTCTATGAAGGGTTTGGTATGCCTCCGGTCGAGGCCCAGGCCGTCGGAGTTCCCGTGGTCGTTTCCCGCGTGAGTTCCTTGCCGGAAGTCATCGGTGCCTCCGGAATCTTTATTGAGGATCCAAATTCTATTGACAGCATCAAGGAAGGTCTGGAAAAGGTGCTTTCCCTACGCAAAAGTGAGCGGGAGGCGATCATTGAAGTCGGCAAAGAGAACACGAAACGTTTTGACTGGAATGTCTCTGCGGCCAAAGTTCTCGAGGTTCTGAAAACCGCCTCCGGAAAGTAATCCTGCTACAATAAACTCATGCGTATCGCCAATCTTTCCATCTCCGGTCAGGGGGTCCATTTTGTTGATAAGGATAATCGGAAACTCTCGGTCGCTGCCGGCGTGAAAAAGGTTTTTGTTCGCTTCTATAACTATTTCCTCGACTTCGAACTATATTTTCTGTGGCTCATCGGCTACATTCCTTTCCATTTTGTGCGGCGATTTTTCTACCGCCTCACAGGCATGAAAATAGGGAAGGGAAGCACCCTGCATATGGGTGCCCGTTTCTATCTGCCCCAAAAAATCAGTATCGGTGAAGGCAGTCTCATCGGCGATCATATTTTCCTCGATGGCCGCGCTTCTTTGAAGATCGGCAATCACGTGGATATCGCCAGCGAAGTGATGATCTACAACAGCGAACACGATCTGACCGACGAAACCAACAAGGCGATCGAGGAACCGGTGACAATTGAGGATTATGTTTTCATTGGCCCTCGGGTCATCATCATGCCCGGTGTCACCATCGGCCGCGGCGCTGTCGTTGCCGGAGGAGCGGTCGTCACCCGCGACGTCCCTGAACTAACTATCGTCGGGGGTGTTCCGGCCAAAGAAATCGGTAAACGCGAAATCAAAAATCTGAATTATCGTCTCGGACGGGCGAGGCTGTTCCAATGAAAAAACTTTTAATTTTTCTTGCCCTTGTCATCTATTTTTCCGGAATCTATTATCTGACCCGACCCTCGCCAGAACTCCCCGCCTTGGCGAATACTGTTCGTTCCGACGAACCCGGGGATACCTGGCAGCATCCCGATCAGGCCGCCTATTACACCAGCCGCGACAGCCGCCCTGAAATCCTGGGGGAACTCCAACGAAAGTTTGATCTGTCCTCACTTTTCCAATTTACTTACCGGCTGAATTACCGCCCGGAAGAGTCTTTTGAAATGGTTCGCGATCAACTACGGGCATATTATCTCGAAGAAGTAGTTCACCCTCTTCGTGAGTCCCTCTTCATCAATGTTTGGGATCCCGCCAAATCTCCCATGATTGATGATGATAAGAGGGCCCAGGCCAGGATGTATTTTCAGGGTCAGTTTTATCCGCTCAAAATTACCCTGAGGCCGGTTTACTCGGGAGTAACGGCCAGACTCTTGATCTGGACTCTTATCTTCCCATCCACATATGCCGTCTATCTGACGCTCTCCAAATCACTCGGTAAAGAAGTCTAAATGGCAAAGCCCCTCGATCTCTCGGTCATCATCGTTAACTTCAACACCAAAGAGATGACCCTTATGGGTTTACAGTCGCTCTATGAGTCCACCCAGGGGGTCAACTTTGAAGTGGTCCTGGTTGACAACGGCAGTTCAGATGGTTCAGCCGAGGCCCTTAGCAAACTTGAAACAAAATATAAAAATTTCAAATTCATCCGTAGCTCCGTCAATCTGGGTTTCGGCGCCGGCAACAACCTGGGGGCGAAGGAGGCAAGGGGGGAGTATCTACTTCTCCTTAACACTGACACCCTGTTTACCGGAAATATCCTTCCTCATTGTCTTGAGGCGGTTAAAAAGGACCAAAACATTGGCGCCTATAGCTGTAATCTGGTCAACAAAGACGGCAGCCACCAGCCCTCGGGCGGTCACTTTCCCACGCTCTTTCGCCTGATGACCTGGCAGTTCTTTCTCGACGATCTGCCCCTGATCGGTGATAAGTTCACCTCAATTCATCCCCACGCCCCAGGTTTCTTTTTCCTTGATAAGCTTTTCGGTAAAAAGGCTGCCGCCAAACCAATGCCCAAAATTGAAACCCGCCCTGACTGGATCACGGGTGCTTTTATGATCATCCCGACCAAGACGTTCTGGGAAGCCGGTGGTTTTGACGAAAATATCTTCATGTACACCGAAGAGCTGGAACTTTGCTACCGGATCAAAAAATTAGGCAGGAAAGTGGTCCATGATTCACACACCTCCATTATTCATCTCGGCGGCGCCTCCGGCGGTTCCTACCTCGCCCTGACAAAGGAGATCGAGGGCATGCTTTATTTCTGGAAGAAGCACAAAGAAGCCTGGCAATTGCCTTTGGTCAAGTTCATTTTCGCTCTGGGTTCATTGCTAAGACTGGTCATTTTTGGGATAATTGGCGGTAATGCAACCGCACGAAAGTCGTATTGGCAGGCTCTTCGCCTCCTTGCTTAAATATCTCACCGGGGCAATTCTTGTTTATATCCCGCTGTATCCGAAATTTCCCTTGATCACTCTGCCCGGCTCTTCCGTGGCGATCCGGGCCGAAGACTTCCTCATTCTGCTCACAAGCTTTGTTTTTCTGGGTCATTTTCTGTTTTTGAAGAAGAAAAAACTCCCCCCGCTTGGTTTCCAGGTGATCATTTATCTTCTCATTGGTTTAGTCTCCTCAATGTCCGCGATCCTCATTACCAAGAACGTCGTGCCGCTTCTGACCATCCTTCACTTGTTCCGCCGCCTGGAGTACCTTCTGGTTTTCTTCTTCGTCTATTACGTCGGTGTTTCCGGCTGGCTGACCCGTCGCTTCCTGTTTGAACTGGTCCTTCTTCCTCCCATCGGTGTCTTTCTTTATGGCATCGCTCAGATTTATTTTCAGGCGCCGGTCATCTCGACCATGAATACTGAATTTGCCAAGGGTGTGGCTCTCACTCTCCAGCCCGGAGTCCAGCTGTCCAGCACCTTCGCCGGCCATTACGACCTGGCTATTTATCTTGCCATGGTTCTCGCCTTTCTCGCCACACTGCTTTCTTTTACCAAGAGGCGACTTTATCAAGTGGGTTTGCTCTCCGGTTACCTTGCCCTGATCTGGCTTTTTACCCAGGCCGGTTCCCGTATTGGTTTACTTGGTCTGACTTTCGCGGTCGGCTTCGTTTGCTTCCTCAGAAAGAAACTCGCTTTGGGGATCCTTCTCGTCGGCATCATTGTCGCCAGCGTCTTCACTAGCCCGAATCTGGTCCGCCGCATCAACAACATTCTGAAAGTCTTCCAGTCCCAGGCCCAAAGCGCACTCCAAATCGCCCCGGTTTTCGCCGCCGCCTACGCCTCGCTTGGCGAGGTCCTCGCCGAAACAGCGTTAAGGCCGATCCAACAGGACGTCAGTACCAGTATCCGCTTCGACGTCGAGTGGCCCAGGGCCATGCGCTCTTTTTACAAGAATCCTTTCCTGGGGACTGGTTATTCCTCCATTTCTCTGGCTACCGATAATGAGTATCTCCGTGCCCTGGGGGAAACGGGACTACTTGGTTTCCTCGCCTTTGTTTCCATCCTGATCGCTCTGGGTCGGGGGCTTTATCTCCGCTATCGCAATGCCAAAAGTAATCTGGACAAGGTCATCACCTTAGGAGCGCTGGGTGTTTTCTCGGTCTTTTTGATTTCAGCCATTTTTCTCGATGTCTTTGAGGCCAGTAAGATCGCCATCCTTTTCTGGGCCTTTACCGGACTAGCAATGAGTACCAAGTCATGAGTAAATTGTTTTCCCGTTTCGAGGTCTTCTTCGTCGCGGCAATCGTTATTCTCGCTTTGCTGCTGCGCCTCTACAAGCTGGATAGTCCGGTCGCTGACTGGCACTCCTGGCGTCAGGCAGACACCGCCTCGGTTACCCGGGTCTTTGCCAGAGACGGTCTCAATTTGTTTCTGCCGCGTTTTCAGGACCTTTCCAGCATCCCTTCCGGCAAACCAAACCCCCAGGGTTATCGCATGGTCGAACTGCCCCTCTACAATGTCCTGCATCTGGCCACCTTTCGCCTCGCTCCCTCCCTGGGTCTTGATCGGGCGGGCAGGCTTACCTCGGTTCTGATCTCTCTGGTTTCACTCATTTTTCTTTATCTTTCGGTCCGCAAACTTTCCGGTCCGTCCCTGGGATTACTGACCGCTTTTCTCTATGCAGTGATGCCTTTTTCAATCTACTACAGCCGAGTGATCTTGCCCGAACCTTTGATGATCGCCTTTTTCATGATTTCCTTTTATCTGTTTCTTCAAAAAGGTTTCTTTAGTTTTATTTTGTCAGCCGTCTTTCTGGCCCTGGCCCTGCTCACAAAGCCCTATGCCATTTTCTTCACCCTGCCCTATCTTTACTGGTGGTGGACCCATAAAGGCGAAAAAAGATTTTCCCTATCCTGGCTGGTCATCTATGTTCTCATTGCTTTTGCCCCGCTTCTTGCCTGGAGAAACTGGATCAAACAATTCCCCGAAGGCATTCCCGCCAGTGCCTGGCTCTACAACAATCTGGGTATCCGTTTACGCCCCGCCTGGTTTCGCTGGCTCTTCGGCGAGCGGCTCGGCAAACTGATCCTGGGCTACTGGGGACTGATCCCGTTTGGTCTGGGGATCCTGAGTCTGAAAAAGACCGATGGTTGGATCTATCGGCTCTTTTTACTCGGTATCCTGGCTTATTTTGTAGTCTTTGCCGGAGGTAATGTCCAACATGATTACTATCAGGCGATCACTATTCCGTTCATCGCCATCACTCTGGCAGTTGGACTTCGTGCCATGGCCAATCCTCCGAAAGAGCTATCTCGCTCTTCCGGTGTTTTGCTCGCCACATTTTCTTTGTCGATGATGCTATTCCTGTCTTGGTACGAGATTCGCGGTTATTATCAAATCAATAATCCCGCCATAGTCGAAGCCGGCAAGGCTGTGGATCAGATCCTGCCTGCCGACGCCAAAGTGATCGCCAGTTACAATGGCGATACTGCTTTCCTGTATCAAACCAACCGTTCCGGCTGGCCGGCCATCACCACGGATCTCGCGATCATGCTAAAAGGGGAAACTAATGTCTATTATGTTTCCGTCAACTTTGACAACGAAGCTAACAGCATCATCAGCGACAAAAGAAACCAAGTCATCGAAAGGAACAAAAAGTTCGTTATTGTGAAATTATTCGCCCGACCATGAAGATCCTGATGTTCACCCCCTACCTGCCGTATCCGGACTCATCCGGTGGGCAGATCAGGACCCAGAATCTTCTAAAGCACCTTCGAAAAAAGCACGACATTACCCTTTTTTCCCTCATCAAATACCAAAAAGAAGAGCAATACATCCCCATTCTGGAAAAGAATTTCTGCAAAAAGGTTCGCGTCTTCTATCGTCCTGAGAAGCCCTGGATGATCAAGAATATCCTGCGGACCGGCCTTTCAACTAACCCCTTTCTGGTAGTTCGAAATTTCTCACCCGAAGCAAAAAAAGCGGTCGAAGAGGAACTCAAAACCGGTCACTATGACCTGATCCATGCCGAAACTTTTTACGCCATGCCCCATATCCCCAAAACCAATCTCCCCGTGGTTCTGGTAGATCAAACAATCGAGTACAAGGTCTACGATCACTATGTGAAGAACACCGCCCCCTTCTTCATCCGGCCCTTACTTTCCATTGACGTCGCCAAACTAAAATATTGGGAGAGGTTTTACTGGCGCCAGGCGGACAAGGTCATCGCCGTTTCCGAAAAGGACAAAGAGGAGATGCTGGCGGTCGAACCTAAGATTGACGTCGAAATCGTACCTAATGGCGTCAACCTGGATCTTTTCAAGAAAACGGAAAATTGGAATAAAAAACCGCCCGTTATTCTGATCTCCAACAATTTCAAATGGCTCCAAAATGTCGAAGCGGCCGAAATTCTGCTCTCGGAGATTTTTCCTTTGGTCAAAAAAGAAGTTCCTGATGCCCGAGTCATTGTCGTCGGTCAGCATATTCCCGAAAGCATCAAAAAATACGCCGGCAAGGATATCGAGATCAGGTCGCTCCAGGAAGACGACATTGACGGCACTACCAAAGCCTATGCCGAAGCTACCGTTTTTGCTTCTCCGGTCAAAGGGCCGGGGGGGACCAGATTGAAAAATCTAGCGGCAATGGCCAGTCAGCTCCCCATGGTCACGACCTCGGTTGGTATTTCCGGTCTAGGGGCACAGCCGGAAAAGGATGTTCTCGTCGGAGATGACTCAAAGACCTTTAGCAAACAACTGGTCAGGATCATGAAATCAGGAAAACTGGGGAAGCAATTGGGGCTAAACGCCAGGAAAATTGTTGAAGAAAACTACGATTATGAGAAAATAGCTGATAAACTTAGTAAAATTTATCTTTCGTTATCAAAAACAATTATGGCGAGCCACGCCGAACCATGACACGACCCGACCTCTCGATCATCATCGTCAATTACAACACCAAAGGTCTTTTGGAAGACTGTTTGACATCCGTCTTCAAATCCGCCGCTCCGAAGAACGGTTTGGAGGTGATCGTCGTGGACAACAAAAGCATTGATGGCAGCCAGGAAATGGTGGCGAAGAAATTCAAAGAAGTAAAATTAATTAGAAACGAAAACAACTTCGGCTTCGCCAAAGCCAACAACATTGGCAGGCAAATTGCCCACGGGAAATATCTTCTTTTTCTCAACTCCGACACTGTGGTCAAACGCTACAGCCTGGTCAAGCCGCTCAAGTTTCTGAAAAACCACAACAAGGTCGGGGCGGTTACGATCAAACTCATTACCGCTGATGGTTCCCTTGACCTGGATAATCACCGTGGTTTTCCAACTCCCTGGGCCTCATTCTGTCATTTCTTCGGCCTTTCCGCCGTCTTCCCGCACTCGACCCTATTTAATCCTTATCATCTGGGTCTAAAAAAGTTAGACCGCATTCACTCGATTCCGGTTGCGGCCGGTTCCTTTCTGATGATGAGTACCAAACTCTTTGACCAGATCGGCCGCTGGGATGAAGCCTACTATTTCTATGGCGAGGACATTGATCTCTGCTACCGGATCGGGGAAGCCGGCTACAAGATAATTTATTACCCGAAAGTCAGCACCCTTCATCTCAAAGGAGCATCCTCGGGACTGCGCAAAGAAACGGCCTCCCTTGCCAAACCGGATCGGGCTACCAGGATCAAAGTAGCAAAATCCTCGGTTGAGGCGATGAAGATCTTCTACCGGAAATTTTATGCCAAGAGATATCCCTTCTTTGTCACCTGGTTTGTCCTTTTGGCCGTTACCCTGAAGGGTTATCTTAGGGTTCTAAAACATCAGTTAACCTGAAAACACATGCGAATCGGAATTGACGCGCGTTTTTATGGTACCGCTCATACCGGTATCGGCCGCTACGTCCAAAACCTGATCCTCAATTTGGGGAAAATTGATAAGGAAAATCAATACATTGTTTTTGGGGGAGAACTGCTCCGCGAAGAAACAAGTAAATTTCCTAACTTTAAATGGGTAAAGTTGGAAACCCGTCCCTATTCCATCGCGGAACAATTGGTGAACCCCGTTGTTTTTTCGAAAGAAAAGCTTGACCTGCTTCATGTCCCACACTTCAACGCCCCAGTCTATTACCCAGGCAAATTTGTGATCACCATCCATGACCTGATCAAACACCTGTCGGTAGGGAAGGCCACCACCACTCTGCCGTATTACCAATACCTGATCAAACATTTTGCCTACCGTCTGGCGATCAGAGTCAATCTTCTCCGGGCAAACAAAATTATTGTGCCGGCCTTCTACTGGAAAGACTATTTGGAAAGTCATTTCCAGATCAAGCCGGAAAAGCTCGCGGTCACCTACGAAGCCGCTGGTAATTCTCTGACCAAGAAAACCAGCGAAAAACCCCTCGAGGTCCTGCGTAAATACGGCTTGAATAAGCCCTTTGTTATCTACACCGGCAATCTTTATCCGCACAAGAACGTTCCCTTTCTGGTTGAGGCGGTCAAGCAATTCAATGCCAGTCACGAACACCGCCTCGAGCTCGCCCTCGCTTGTGCCAGAAATGACGCGTTTAAGAACATAATCGCCACGGACGACACGGTCAAATTCCTCGGCTATGTTCCGGATTCCGAGTTGGCGGCTTTGTACGCCGAAGCGCTAGCGTTGGTCCAGCCCTCTCTTATCGAAGGCTTTGGCCTCACTGGTCTGGAAGCGATGTCCGTCGGATTACCTGTCCTCGCGAGTAACGCCACTTGTCTCCCCGAAATTTACGGCTCCGCCGCTCTCTATTTTGACCCCCGTAATGTTGATGACCTAGTCAGGAAACTGGCCCAATTTTTCTCCGATCAGGACCTCGCCATTAACCTCATCGCTCTCGGTAGAAAAAGGATCAAGCAGTTTTCTTGGCCACGAATGGCCAGACAGACGCTCGCAGTTTACCAGTCTGCGAAAACGGCAGAAACAAAATGAAAGTCGCAATTATCTACGATCGGGTCAATAAAATGGGCGGGGCCGAACGGGTCCTCGCCGATCTCCACAAGATCTATCCGGATGCCCCGCTTTACACCTTGGTCTACCAAGAAGAAACCGCTCCCTGGGCCAAGGCTTTCAAAGTAATTCCTACCTTCTTCAATCAAATTAAATTTTTCAGGAACCACCACGAGCTGCTGGCCCCCCTGGCTCCCTTGGCCTTTGAGACCTTTGATTTCCGAGGCTATGACCTCGTCATTTCGGTGACTAGTGCCGAGGCAAAATCTGTCATTACCCGGCCGGAAACTCTGCATCTTTGCTACTGCCTTACCCCCACCCGTTATCTTTGGAGTGGGGGAGCTGAATATCGCCGTTCTTTTCCGGTCAAACCCCTCTTTGACTTCCTGATCAAACGTTTGAAAAGATCGGACCTGGTCTACGCCAACCGCCCCGACACATACCTGGCCATCAGCAAAGAAGTTCAAAAAAGGATCACCACTTATTATCAGCAAAAATCTGAGGTGATCTATCCCGCGATTGATTACGAGTTTTTCAGTAAATCTCACCAACATAAAAAAGGCGATTACTATCTGGTAGTCAATCGTCTGGTGCCGTATAAGAAAACCGATATTGTCATTGAGGCCTTCAATCAACTAAAGAAACCCTTGCTCATTGTCGGCGCCGGCTCTGAGGAAACGAAACTCAAGAAATTGGCCGGCAATAACATTGATTTCCTGGGATTGGTCAACGACGTCAAACTGCGCCACCTCTATGCCAAAGCCAAAGCCCTAATTTGCCCCCAGGAAGAAGATTTTGGTTTGACTCCACTCGAGGCCGCCGCCACCGGCACACCAACCCTGGCTTTCAATGCGGGTGGCTACCGTGAGACCATCATCAATAACGACACCGGTTTGTTCTTTGAGGAGCAAACTAAAGAAGCAATTATCGGGACGGTCAATCATTTTGAATCAGGTCATCACCAGATCAGCGCCAAGCACTGTCACGAACAGGCCGCCCTTTTTGGCTCGGATAGATTTACCAAAGCATTTTCTGCTAAAGTGAATTCTATATGGCGGGAGTACCAAAAGAAGTTTATGTCGTAATCGTAGCTGGAGGTACAGGCACCCGGCTCTGGCCTCTGTCCCGAAAGAAACGCCCGAAACAATTCCTAAACATTTTTGATAACAAATCGTTCATTCAGCAGGTCTATCAGCGGACTCAGAAAATCGTCAAACCGGATCACATTTTTATTGTCGCACCGGAGAATTATAGCGAATATATCAAGCAATATTTACCGGAGTTTCCCCTCACCAATTTTATGGGTGAACCAATCAAGAAAGGTACCACGGCCGCCTATGGTTATACCGCGACCTATATCAAGCAGCTCAATCCAAACGCGATTCTCCACATCATCGCGGCCGACGACTTTATTGCTGACGAAGGTAAATATACCAATGCTCTCAATTATGCCGCCAAGCTGGTGGAAGAGAAAGACTCGTTGGTCATTTACGGCGCCAAACCAGCCGATCCTAATACCGGCTATGGTTATGTCCAGATCCTCCTCCCATCCAAGGCGGAAGACGGAGGTGTCGAGTCTTACTTGGTCAAATCATTTCACGAGAAGCCGGATCTCGCAACGGCGACGCAGTTCCTCCAGGCGGGTGATTATTTCTGGCACGTTTTCGGCTTCACTGTCGGGATCGGAAAACTCCTTTCCCTGATTGATCAATACGATCCGCCCACCGGCGTCGTCCTCAAAGAGATCGAGGCTGACATGAAACTTCCCAGTCGTCTCGAGGCCCCGAGACTGGCCGGTCATTATGACAAACTGGTGGAAAGTGATATTGACACCAAGGTGCTGGAAAAAAGTAACCTCGCGACCTATATGGTTAGGCTGGAAGATTCCTGGAGCGATGTGGGCACTTGGGACCATGTCTATAACCTAAAACAAAAAGATGCCGCCGGGAACGTCATCGTCGGAGATAAAGAAAAAGTTCTTGTCGTTGATTCTAGTCAGAGTATGGTCATCCCGGGGGGGAAACCCCTGGCCTTAGTGGGAGTCAATAACCTCGTGGTCGTTGATGCTGGTGATATTTTGCTCATCTGTGATAAAACAAAAGCCCAGGACGTCAAAAAACTGGTAAACTTGCTCAAAGAAAAGAAACTTGATCAATATCTCTAATATGTTTTACGAACCCATCAAGCGCGCCCTCGACATCACTTCAAGTCTGATCCTGATAATAATTTTTCTTCCTATCTGGATCATTGTTCCGCTCCTGATCGTTCTTGATTCCCGCGGTTCCGTTTTCTATCGCCAGGAGAGAATCGGCAAAGGAGGGAAGATCTTCAAAATCCTGAAGTTTAGGTCTATGAGAGAGCACTTTGAAGTCGGGGGCAAGCATGTCCCTGCCGTCGAATTCTGGAAACATAACCCAAAACTATTTGAAAAATATAAAAAAGCCGGTTGGAAACTGACGCTCGAAGAGGATCCCCGAATCACCAGACTGGGGAGGATCCTCCGTCAAACTAGTATTGATGAATTTCCTCAGGTATTTAACATCCTCAAGGGAGACATGAGTCTGGTTGGTCCTCGTCCGATCAGGCAGATCGAGGTGGCTGACGCCCTCGAAAGATATGGCTACAAAATCAAAAAAAATATTGATGAAAGTCTGACTGTGAAACCGGGTCTGTCCGGTGTCTGGCAGGTCTCGGGACGAAACGCCATCCCCTGGGACAAACGTCTCGAGATGGACGTGGACTATGCACGCCGCCACTCGATATTGTATGATTTTTATATCATGCTCAAAACGCCCTTGGCGATGATTTCAAAATGGTAAAAAAAGTCACCCTCCCCAAAAAAATCGAACTGGAACCGATCAAGACCGAAGAGACGAAGGTGGAGTTCATCGAAGAGAAGCCAGCACCCCAACCAAAAAAGAACAAGCTTGGCTGGCTGAAGTGGGTCGGTTTATCCCTTCTGGTTCTCGTGGTCTTACTTGGGGGAGTCGCGGCTTATGGCTATGTCTTCTATAAGTCAATCACTCCGCAGATCAATGATGCCGCAGCGGCCGGTAATGAATTGGTCGCCAACGTTCAGGCCCAGGACCTCATCAAGGCCAAAGAGAGCAGCGCCAAACTAAAAGGCAAGGTCGGCGAGATTCAAAATAAGTACCAGCAAGTCGTTTTCCTCAAGGTCATTCCCTTCTTGGGCGCTTATGTTTCCGACGGCCAACATGGTTTGAACGCCGCCCTCTCCGGGGTGACCGCCGTTGATAAATTGATCGTCGCCATTGAACCGTACTCCGATCTTCTTGGCTTCAAAACTGACTCCAAAAACTTGATCGAGGTGAAATCTATCGAAGATCGCATCATTTTCCTGGT
>CAYQLI010000005.1:0-2234 GCA_964418355.1 uncultured Pseudomonadales bacterium
GTGCTCCAAAGATTTTTTTGGCGCCTTCGCTGGCGAGCATCAAAGCGGCTTGAATGACGAGTGAGACACCGCCGGTGCCTACTCCAAGGGCGGCAGAGAGACCAGTGACGAGAGCTGAAGCACCGAGTTTTTGTAGAGCTAAGGCACCCAGTTTTTCAACTCCTTTTTGTAAACCTTCTTTGAGAATAAATTCAGCACCGCGTTTGAGGGTTTCGTTGGCAAGTTTGTTGACGACTTTCTGAGCGATAACATTTTTGAAGCGATCAACGACGCGGGAACCGACAAAATTACCAAGATAACTCTGGAAGGATTGGATAGGATGGGTAACGAAATTGAAAACCTGACCAGTACGACCGGGAAGAAAACCGGCGATGCTATTAGTTAGAGATTGGATTCTTTGTCCAAAACCGGTAAGGGGGGAGGGACGAATTTGCTGACCGAGGGGTGTATTTTGGAGATGTTGATCGGCGATCTCCAGATGTTTGAGAACGTTTGGGTTTTCGTGAACAACTTTGGCAAAGGCAGAATTAGGGTTATTTTTGAGAAATTCTTCGGCATTTCTTAAGGCAAAACCCATGGCATAAAGCTCGAGAGCGGTTTTGTCGAGAGTCTTACTATTGGTGGGATTAATTTCAGCAGTGATCTTAACGGCGGTAGCACCATCTTTGGTGGGGGCAACCCGAGTAACTAGATTGCCGGCAAAAACTGCAGTGAGCAATTCCTGCCGTTGAACCTTGGTGATATTGCCATTGAGATTGGCCATGAGTTCATCACTGGTATTACTGGCACTGACGGTATCAACGAAATTGGTAGTGATGGCTTTGATTTTTTCAAACTTTTCTTCGTAGTCTGTAGGGAAAGAAAAGCTAACTAAGGGAGCGGTGGGTGGAACTTGGATGGCACTAAGAGCCTCAGTAATGACTTTAACTTCAGGGGTAATTTGAATGCGGTTAGGATCCAGACTGTCATATTCAGGCCGATCACTTTGGATGATCAGCGGTTCAATTTGACGGAAAAGAGCAGCTTTTTCTGATTGATATTCGGGGACACTTTGGGCTAAGGCGATCTCGAGCGCTTCATTTCTTGATTCTGGTTTGGTGATATCTATTACCCCTGCGCCGGTGCCGGCAATAATGACGGAGGCCAGGTTTTGCGCGATGAGCGTTTTTTGTGCCGCAGTGATGGTGAATTTTTGTTGCTCTTCAACTTGAGGAAGCACTGTGGTGACAAAATCCTGATTGAGGGAAGCAAGGGCGGGGAGAGGAAACTGTTTTCGATTGACGTTTTCACCAACTTCAATGAGGTTTTTTTGAATATTTTGATTCGCTCGCAGAGCATAAATTTCAGCTTGGCAGAGGGCAACTTTGATGGCGATCATGTTCGCGACACTGCGGCGGATAGTTTCTCTTTGATCGGCAAGTTTGGCTTCGATTTGTTGATTCAGCTTTTCCCGGGCGTCCTTATCAGTAACATAAAGATCAACGTTGGCCAGAATAACTTGATTGAGATTGGCTGAAAGTAGTTTTTCGCTCTCCGGTAAAGGGGAGAGACCAATAATCTCTGGATTAAGTTTTAGGTCTACAAAGAGCTTCAGTCCGGTGATGCGTCCGGTCTTGGGAGCAAGGTTGTTGAGAAATTCTTTCTGCTCGTCAGAAAGTTTATCGAACCCAAGACCAGACTGAAGGATAGTCTTAAGTTGAGCGATATCATTTTGACTTAGGGTGGTAAGAACGTCAGTAGAGGCCGTAGCCATAGCTATAGTTTAACAGGCATAATCGGTTCGGAGTGTCTAAAATCGTGCTCGGACCGCTCGGAGAGTACCCGGGGCATGCCTGCGCGCGATTTTATTTCACTCCTGCACCGCTTTCTGCTCTTTGTCTTTCGAGGATCTCAGATGGTTTACTGGTTGCGAGGGCATGTTCGTCAGCGGAAGAAATGACACGCACGGCCACGTGGTTTTGGCCGGCGAAGAAGAGGCCTTCACCGACGCCGGCAGATAAAAGCATGTGTTTTTCTCCCTGGGAGAGATAAAAGACATCGGCGACCTGGTCAACGGCGGCGGGAGATTGTTTGAAAAGCATTTGGAGAGCGGAGTTGGTCACGATCGCTTTGCCGTAGGGGGAAGCGAGGAAGTCGTCGGCGTTTTGGGAAATGACAGTGACACCGAGATAATACTTCCGGGCTCGTTTGACGAAACCCTGGAGGATCTTGGCGGAATCTTCGTAACGCATGAT
>CAYQLI010000005.1:2248-20236 GCA_964418355.1 uncultured Pseudomonadales bacterium
GTAGTCAAGAATGATGAACATGACGATGGGGCGGATCTCATCAGCCAGTTCACGCAGGGTAAAGACGGTGACTTTACTATCAAGAGTGATATTACTTTGTTGATCAAAAATACCTTTGACAGCACCCATGACGTATTTTTCGAGGCGGGCTGAAAGATTCTTTGCGGTTTCATCTTCCATCCCGATCAGGGCACGATAGAGGTCTTCCATGCGCGGGGCCTCGAGGGTGTGGGTGGCGGGATCTTCGGTGATACCTTTTTGGCGGTAGGTGAGGACGAGAGCGCGGTTCAGGGTAGCATCTTCGGTGGGAGACATCTGGCCCAGCATGATCTTCAGGAGAGACTGAAGAAAGAGATATTTGTAGCCCATTTCATCTTCGGTAGCGTCCTTGACGTTAGCAAGCTGGAAAGGGTTGATTTTGTTGGGTGAGGTAGATGAAAAAGAGATGTAATTGCCCCCGACTGCCTTGGCGATCATTTCGTACTCGTTTTCGGGGTCTAGGATGATCGCTTCCGTATCAAACATCATGGAGCGCAGGATCTCTAACTTGACGAAATAACTTTTCCCGGCTCCACTAGTAGCTAGAACCAACATGTTCGCGTTCTCTAATGAAAATCGGTCGAAAATGACCAGTGATTCGTTATGGGCATTGATGCCATAAAGGATACCTTTGTTGTCGCTAAGTTCCGAGGAAGTGAAGGGAAAAGTGGTCGAGAGAGCTGTGGTATCCATGTTCCTCGTGATGAGAAGTTTGTCTTTACAGTAGGGCAGGGTGGTTTTGAAGGCGTCCTCCATCGAGAGAGAGGCGACCTTAGCGACAATGAGGAGTGAACCAAGGGTACTTTGGACTTGTTGGGTGATCGTATTCAACTCTTTGACCGAGTCGGCCGCGATGGTGATGTAGAGAGAGAACTGGAAGAAGCGCTCGATGCCTTTGACCAACTGATCCTGAAGAGATTTGGCATCCTCAAGGGCGGCTTGGGTGGCGGCTTGGGGTAGACGGCCGCGCTGAATATCAGTACTAATCTCCGCTTCCATTTCGGCAATTTTGCGTCGTATTTGGTCGAGAGTACCTTTGCTTTCGGTTGGGTAGATATACATGGCGATGTCCAGTGAATGGTTGAAGTTGATCAGTGGTGAGAGCCAGTTGGCGGAAACATAGCGAGGATAGCCGACGACAAAAAGGGTGCGGAGGTAAGTGTCGCCGATCTTTAGGTCGGAGAAATCCACTTCGATGGCTGGAGGAGCGATAGTGTCCTGAACATTGGCGACCTCGGCGGAGGTTGGATTGCTGACGACAGTGTTATTGGAATGCACAGTGGGAGGGGTCGCCGCTGCGGTCTGGCCCGCAGGAGAAGTGGGCAGAGGATTATGACTCAGTGGTGGTGCGGCTGATTTTTTGGTTAGGAAGGGTAAGGCCATAATTATTTTTTGGGTGAAGTAATTTCCGGTTTTGGCTCCCTGATCATTTTCTCTTTAGATTGTTCTTCCTGGGCTTGTTGGAAAGCATAGGTGCTGGCCTCAGGGTTATAAGCACTATAGAAGAGAGAGATCAATTCCGCTGTCATCAGTTGGCGGGCCTTGAGGCCGATGCGAGCGAATTGGCGGATGAGGTGGTCGCGTTTTGGATAAAGGGCGAGCATGGCTTTTTCACCGATATAGGAAAGATCAAATGGTGGTTTTTGGGGAGAGGCGGCAAAGGGATTGAAGGCACTGGTGGTGAGGCCGAGTTCGATGGTTGAGAAAGGAATCGCGACATAGAAGCGCTTCTCAAGGACGCGGTTTTCTTTGACAAGACTCTTGATGAACTGACGGTATTTGATGATGGTTTCTTTGATCTTTTGACTTTGAACCTCCTGAATGCGGTTATCGAGGAGCTCAATATATTCGGAGACATCCTTTCTTTGGGAGCGGATCAGAATTTGGATGGGGAAGGAAAGGGAGTTGATCAGGGCGGCGTAGGAATAAATGGTGGCATCCTGTTCTTCATCCGAGAGAAGACCAAAATTGATGGCGGTGGTCTGAAGGACCAGGGCAACGGAGCCATCCTTGAGATAAACTAGATGGTCTTTGATGGTGTAGATGTCCAGCTGTTCCTGAGTACTGGCTTTGATGTTAGACATTGGTTTTGGCTTGGAGACGTAATGGTTTTACGATCTGGCCAGTGAGAGTGAGCGAGTAAACCTCAAAGGTATAGCCTGGTTTTTCGGTGAAGATCTGATATGGGCCGTTCTCAAGGGGCTTGGCGAAGAGGAATTGTCCCAGTTGATTGCTTTTGGTGGCACGCATGCTGATATCGTTACTTTTGATCTCAATGAGACAGCCGTCGAGGATCTTGCCATCGGGGGTGAGGGTCATGCCGACTAGGGTGTTGGGATAGCTGGGAGTAAAGGGGATGGGTAGGTTTCCCGACGGGGCCGGTGCAGCCGGAGGTGTGGCCTTTGGCATTTGCGGCGTCGGTGGAGTGATCGGAGCAACTGGCTGAGTAACCTCGACTGGTTTGAGAGGAATTTCGGCAGGTTTTTCCGGCGGAGTCGGTTCAAGTTTCACTTGAGGTGCCGGAGTGACGACGGCGACTGGAGGAGTTACTGGTGTAGAGACAGTGACTGGAGTAATTGGTTTTACTGCGGCCACAGTGGTAACTGGAGGGTGAATTTTTGCAGTAGAAACTGAAGGAGTGGCTGGTTCGGCGGCACTTTTTTGCCAGGTGTATTGAGTTGGAGAATAGACGGATTTGATAAAAGCGATCAGCCATTTATCCATGGGGCGGCCCTCGACCGGCAGAAAAGCGATTCCGGCTCCTAAGCCGACGAAGATTCCGGTAAGGGGATATTTAAAGAAGAAAGGTAGGGGAAGACTGAAGGTGATCAGGCCCAAAATGATACCCCCGGCGAGCCAGATAAATTGTTTGACGGTCATTTCGCCAATGAGGCGGAACTTGTAGCCGGCAACGTCCTGTGGAATGGGGTGTTGTTCGATAGCCATAGCAGTAAGACCAATCAGAAATTGGTCCTGCTTTCAGTATAGCTAAAAAGCTGGAATATGGCAGGTAGTAGTCGCTTTGGCTTATAATTTTTGACAGTGGTCTATAATCCTTGTATAACTTAGAACTTATTAATTATTGAAATTAAAAATGACAGAAAAAGAATCGGCCGAAAAGCCTGATGAGAGAGTTGATTTGGAGAGAATGAGTCGAGAATTGGTTGCTAATGAAGAAGTTGTAGTCACGATTAAACAAATGAAAGAAGTCATAAATGGGCTTTTGGATGAAATAGTTAATATGGGTAACGATCTCGACCCAAGGTACGTTTTGGGTTGGACAAGTCATTTAGAGTCTCTCAAAGAACAACTTGGTGAGTTAGATGATGATGTTGAAATTGCCTATTCGATTGCTGAGTCGCCTTTCCAAAAAGGAGAGTCGGCGGCACGCCATAAGCTTCGGGATAGATTAAAAGAAGTGGTGGCGATTTAAATCACACCAACGTACTCGCCTTGCGAGGGAAATCCCTTTTTATAGTCCTCGGCAATTTTTTGGGCGAGTTTTTCCGGATAGAGGTTGGTGGGGAGATTGGTTAGGTCTAACCAAGTACTCCACCATTGACCGCCAGGATGTTCTGGGTCGAGTCTGCCTTCGAGCTCCTGATCCTTGTTGATATCTCCGAGTAGATAGAGTTCAAGACTATGTTTGCCTTTGTCTTTTTCGAGGAATTCTCGGATAAAAAGAATTTTCTTGAATTCGAACTCAACATCATCACCCAGTTCTTCTTTAAGCTCGCGTTTGGCACAATCAAGAATGGATTCTCCCCAGATCATATGACCGCCGGGAAAAAAATAGTAATCGTGTTCTTTGGTGTAGGTAGTGAGGATTTTGTCGCCGTGGATAATGACACAACGGAGGCGGACGAAGATCCGATCACCTTCAGCTTCGTGTCGGTCTATAGTTTTAGTCATTTTTCAAGCCTTGTTTGATAACATTTTTGATTTCATCGCTGATCTGGTATTGATCGAGATCTTTTTCAGAAACCCAGGCGAAGTTTTGGTGCTCGGCACTTAGTCTTACCTTGGGGTCACTTTCCTTCGGCATGACGAGGAAGTTGATCTGGGTGGTGTCTCTGATTTCTTCCGGTTTTTCGATCTGGTAATCAAAAACCGAGACAGGCTTAATGATTTTGACTTCGAGGCCGGCCTCTTCGAGGATTTCTCTTTTGAGGGAATCAAGAGATGATTCGAGGGGTTCTTTTTTGCCACTGGGGAGTTCCCAGTAGTTGGCATAGCTTTCTTCATCGGCGGTTCTTTGGAGGATCAGTACCTGACCATCTTTAACGACCAGCCCGGCGAGAACGATTTTTTGAATGATATTTTTGTCTGGCATTTTGAATTATCTATTTATGAATGGATTGGGAGCGGAGAAAGTGATCAGGGGAGTCTGATTATTGATGATATCTTCAGAAATACCATATTTTTGGCGGACTAGAACGGAGACTGGGCCGAAAATGGCTTTGGAATAGTCAAAACCCAATTTTTTTGAAACCTCTTTGACTGCTTCCTCCGAGGGACCCTCGATTTCAACAAATGGTTCAAGGTAGGGCCATTCGTCGATAGTGACATCAGTATCATCTAAGTGCCAGAGTTCGCGTTTGGTTTCCTGATAGGATTTTTGACGGCAACCGAGGTTTTTGAGGAGATCGACCCCGTTGTCGTAGTTATCGATTTTCAAACAAATTTCCTTTTGTTCTTCGATTTTTCCCTCTCTGATGACTTTCAGACTCAGGGTGGTTTGGTCGCCCTCGTCACGGACACGCAGGAAACCATGGGGAATCTCGTGGCCGCTGGGGAGATGAAAGACGGTGCGACGCTGGGTAAATTCCGGTTTGATAAGTTGAGCCCCGACTTGTTTCAGCAGGTTTCTGATCTCGTCTTTATCAATATTTGGAAAAGTCGCTTCGTATTCGGTTTGCATTTAGCTATTGATCTGATTGATGATTGGGGAAAGGGCTTCCTGGAGATATTTTAGACGGTAGGTGATCTCCTCCTCTAGGGGGATTTCGCCATGGGGAATATTTTGGCCAGGGATAGCTTTAACCTGGCTCATGGTATTCTGGCCCTCAACTTGGGTCAGGCTCTTGGGATTGCCGAGATAGGTAAAAGGAATTTCGACCTGTGCGGTCAGCATTTTCTGGCTGGGAAGGAGAATAAAGGCATAGGCGTAAACATAGACAATTGGGTCGCCGTCTTTGAGGTGCTTGCCGGACAGGACTTCGGCGGCGATTCTCTTTGATTCGGCGGACTCGAGATTCAAGGTGGGGAGTCGGGTGCCGGTGTCGTTGGCCACAATGCAAAGATAGTTTGAATAATCTTCCGGTTTGATCTTTGACAAGCAATTGAGGGCTTTTTGTTTGGCCCGATCCAGTAGACTGCCGGTTTCCGGTTCGTCATTGGTGATCTTCAGGTCGGCCAGATTGATAAATTGGTCAGTCTTTACCTTGAGGGACTTAAGGATATTGGTGATCTGCTCGAACTTACCTGGGTTGCTTGTAGCGATGATTATCGGTTTCATTTTGGGGTTCTATCTTTGAAATAACTAAGATTGTCGTCATACCTAACAATATTACCAGTGTTGAAATCCCCTTCAAAAGTCGAGTGAGAGACGTAGAAGTTGTTCGAGAGTATTTGTTTTAGGTAAAGTTTTTGATGTTCGGCAAGTTTCGGATGTTCCAAAAGTTCATCTAGGTCATACCAGGCAATAACACCTTCATTGGACTGATAATTGATGTCACCCTCGAAATCAGTCGCGGTGAAGAGAAAATTGATCCCAGAGTAGCCACTGTCATCATCCCAGGAAAAGGTCCCTTTAAGAGTGAGTCCAATTGGTTTGGCTCCGGTTTCCTCGTAGAATTCTCTGGCGGCCGCCTGAATGGGATCCTCCCCAGGTTCGATTTTGCCGCCAATACCCAGGAGTTTATCAGGCCAGATCTTCTTTGATGGGTTTCGGAGAAGCATCAGAACCTGATCGTTCTTGATTAGGTAGATGTTCGTGAATGGAACGAAGTGTTTGTTGGTTCTGGTTACTTTCATGGTATTGTATCTTGGGCCAAATAGAGCGATAAATCAATATCTATCTTTATTTTGTGTTATAATTTATGCTGTTGTTTGCCCCTCGGAAAGTTCCCTAAATGTGATTGAATGAAGCTATGGTACTAAATGATGAGATAATCAGAGCGAAAAAGTGGTATGGAAATAGGACTAGTAAGTCCGGCTGGCTGATTGCGGATCATGCGGCGGATACGGCTAGATATATGGAAGAGGCTTTGGAGGCTGGAGAACCCGTAGATTCTGAGACAAAGAGAGAGTTATTGCTAGCTTGTTTGGGGCATGATCTGTTCGAGGATACGGAGGTTGCCAAAGAAGAAGTGATAGCGGCCTGGGGAGGTGAGGTAGTCGAGCTAATTTGTGGTCTAACGAATCTAAAAGGGGACAATGACTTTGACGACTATATTAGGAATCTGGCCAAGGCGGACGAAAAGATACTCTTGGTAAAATTTGCGGATATTCTCTCGAATCTGAATAACTCGCTAGAGCGAGTCAAGGAACTAGACCACCGGTGGTTAGTAAGTTTCTGGTTGCCGTTACTGGCACGTTACGACCGCGAACTATTAGCTCGCCAGTTCTCGATCTACCCAAAGACAGCCGGATATATTATGGAGAGGATCAAGAGGGGATTAAAGGAATTGCAAGATAAAGTCTAAGATCAGTCCAGCTTCGCTCTGGCTTTTTTGAGGGTTTCGCCATACGTTTTTTTCCATTGGTCAATTTTTGACTTAGTCATTTGTAGTTTGTCCTCGTAGGCTGACCCAAGATCAATGTTGTAAGCATTGGCGATCTCGAGGAGACTGAAGAAACAATCGGCGATTTCTTCCTTGGTGTTTTGGATGATTTCTGGAGAGTTATTACCATAAATCTCCCGCTCATGAAGCGATTTGACCAGTTCACCGACTTCTTCGATGAAAGAGGTAATTGAACCGATTCTAGGATGGCGCAGGTCGTACATGAGTTGGTCCTGATCTTTTTGGAGCTCGCTGATGAGTTTCTGGTATTTTTTCATTGAGTTTAATGAATATTTTACATCAGACTCATAATATTTGACAGAGTGAGTTATAATGTCTGGTATGGCAACAAGAGCAGAACAAATTTTAGCAACATCTAAGCAAATCAAGGATGCGAGGGAGATTGAGGAGGCTGAGGCTGAACGCTTAAAAGTTGAACAACAAAGGATTGAGGAATTGGCTGCTGAAGCAGTACGAGAAAGACGAGAAAAAGAAATGGATACACTATGTGTTAATGGAATCAGTCTAGGAAGCCTTGTATCGTTGTTTGAAGAACTAGCCCAGGCGTCACAGGGTTCCGAATTGAAAATAACTCGTCGACCTGAAAAATTTTCCGCTTCTGTTGGGTTAATACCTGGGGAAGATAATAAATGGGCTGCGGTTACGGTAGAATTCCAAGCAGTATATGAGTATGAAACAGAGGTTACAAGGGAAAAAGTTGAATCTTTCGAGCAAAAGGTTGGACTATTCAGAAGAGAAAAGAAAGAAGTAAGAACGCGATATACAGAGACTATTAAAGAAAAAAAGGATCCTAAGATTTCCATTAGGGGATTCGAAATCAATGATCGGGAACATCTAGAAGAATTAGTCGCAAAATGTTTGGCGGATAATTCATACGATAACTATCCGCCACCTTATGATCCGGGTGATTTTTCTATTCGAGAATGCTAATAACTGCAATGGAATCTCCTAGAAAAAAATAGAATATCTGTTGCCAACTCTTTAATCTTATTTGAGATAATAAGTCGGAATGGTAAAGAATATTGTTTTGGTTGGTGCTGGTCCTCATGCAAAGAAAAGGTATTTGCCTCTAATTCAAAAATATAAGCAGGACTACGACATAAGGATTCCTCTTGTGGTTGATTTAGTTGATAGGGAAGATGCAGTTCTTAATGATATTGCCTTTGAAAGTTCCAAATTCTTATTTCTTGATCCTAAAACTAATCGAACCAGGGATAAGATCAGCCCTTTGGTGGAAAAAGACCTAAATGATTTGTGGTCGAAGGGGTATATTGACGGAATGATCATTTCAACAGAACCAAAGGCGCATAAAGCATATGCTAGATGGGCTCTACAGCACAATGTAAATATCCTGATGGATAAGCCGGTTACCTCACCGGTAAATTGTGGAAACGACGAGCGACAAGCCAGGAAAATCTATCAGGATTATTTGGAGTTGAAAAAAGAATATTTGAGATCAAAAGCAAACTTTGTTATCCCTTGCCAAAGAAGATTTAGTAATTCCTACAGATTTATCCATGGTTATTTACTTGATTTTGTAAAAAAGTACCGAACCCCAGTCTCTTTTATGGAGATCTATCACGCTGATGGCACTTGGTGTATGCCGGATGAGTTCTTCTCGATCGAGAACCACCCTTATAAGTATGGTTATGGAATGTTGATGCATACCGGATATCACCTAGTTGATCTGTTGGCCTGGTTTTCACAGATAAATGATGAACTTGAGGATAAAAAGCCTGACAGAGTCCGTATGTATGTCTCCTCTGTTTCCCCGTATGATTTTTTTAGGATGCTTGATTCCGGAAATTATCAGGATTTGTTTGGCACCGATAAATACAAAGAACTGATGGGGAGGAATAAACACGAATTAAGAGGATTTGGAGAGCTCGATGTTTGTGCTAATATGCAATTTCTTCGAAAAGATAAGGTAGTTTCGACAATAATCTTGAACCTACTTCAGAACTCTTTTTCTCAGAGATCAAAGGCGGAGCTGCCGGGGGATATCTATAATAGCAGGGGACGGGTCAAGCATGAAAGAATTAACGTTCAAGTTTCGCACCTGCTGAATCTGCAGGCACACTCCAATCAACCGGAAATAAAGAAAGATGTGAAAAAGAAAGGAAAATTCACGATCGACATATATAGAGATAATGGATTGGTGGGAGGTATGGAAGTGGAGAGGATCAATTCCGACAAATTGCTATCAAAAAAAATGAATGATTCTGACTATGAATACCTGGATTATGAGAAGACGATAGATGAAAGTTTTATTGATTTTATCGAAAACCGGAAGTCGAAGAGCGATTTTCTCTTACATGATCGGACAAATTTATTGCTTTCGAAACTATATGAGGCAATCGCCAGGAGAGGAAAAGGAAGGACTCCATATATTGAGTTTAGTCTCTAGTTTTTCTGTTCATAACTTATAATACTTGACAGATTGAGTTATAATGTTTGTCATGGCAACAAGAGCAGAACAAATTCTAGCTAGGAAAGGGCAAATATTATTCCACGAGGAAGAAAAAAAGCGACTTGATAAGGAAAGACAGGAATTTGAACTTCAGGAGAAAAAGAGGTTAAAACTGGAGGAGGAAGAAAGAAAGAGACGTGAAGATGAACTGAGGGATCAAAGAGAGAAAAAAGAGAGTAGATCCGTTTTTGAAACGCTCGGTGTGATGCAGGTTGTTGAAGAACTTAGGTCTAGTATTCCTAATTCAGCAATTAATTATTGGAAACAGGAAATAAAATCGTCGCTTTATGAATATTCATTTTATTGTTTGAGTCTTCATCTTGGTGATTCTGGATATATATCAATAAGATATACCCCTGGATATAAGGAAATTGAAGAGGACTATGTTAAGGGACTTTTTGGATATAGAGGAGTGAAAAAATCAATAAGACACAATTCCGAGTTGAGGGTAGGTGGTGATGGGTGTGGGGGAGTTGTTGGTAAAGATGGAACTTTAGATGACTTAGTTGCTCAAGCACTGGCTCATCCAAATTATCCACGTTCTGATGATTCTACCGGCTCTTATGCTGATGATCATTGTAATTAGAACGATCTTTTTGTGGTAAAATTGAGGCTGGTAAACCAGAATTGGCTTGATTTTTCAAACCAACACGGTTCACCATGAATTTAGCTGACAGAATCTGTTAAGCTTATTTACATATGGGTTATTTTTTATCTGCCTAAGCCATGCCCGGAAGAGAAGGTCCAATGAGTGAAAGACTGCGTCCAAGTGTACCATCTGATGAAGCTGGGTTTCCTGAAATAAATAAGGAAAGGATTCCTGGGGCGATGGAGGCTGGACCAGCTCGTGGTCGCTCAAAAGAAAAAAAGAGAGCTCCAAAAAGTATTGAGAAGCTGATTGCTGAGAATGAACAGGGTTGGGCAAACTTATTTTTGAATAAAGACGTGGTAGCGTCCGATCGCTTACCAAAACTACGTGAGACCGATGCACAAGTAAAGAAAGACGGTTTGGGAAAGGACTTTCATACAAGTCTTAGGAAATTTTTAAAGTCCGCAGGTGCCGATACTGATGAGATTGGGAAGACCGAAGAACAATATCAAAAAGGAATAAGCTCAGAAAATCCTGAGATTCAACGTCAGGCTCTAGGGGAGATGCTTAGGCTCGGACGGGCAGCATATATAGGAAGTATCGCACCCGACCTGGTAACTTCAATTGAGACTACTTTATCAATGTTTGACGACCGCAATTTCTATGATAAGAAAGATTTTGTTAATCAATGGACTAATATCAACCGCGCCATTGCTGAGGTTGGCGCGAAGCGCTGGAAGAATGCGTCCTGGTCCACCGCACCGGTTAATTTTCTGCGTGATTATGCAAAGTTTCGTGAAAAGACTGTAATAGAATGGCTGAACCAGCCCATTCCTGAAAAAGCATCCGCAACACCAGTTTCTCCAAAAACTGAACCAGCTGAGGCTGCTAAACCTAAAGAAAAAAAAGATCTTCGGGATGACCCTCAAGGCTGGTTTGAATACATTAGGGATAAAATGCCTTCAGATCTACGAAAGAGAGAATTAAAAGATTGGTTTGATGAATATGGAACGAAGCTTGGAGGTAGTCCTGATCCAAAAATTCAAAGTTTATTAGCTGATGCGAGTCTACTTTATGGTCAATACGCCGAAAAGGGTGATAGAACAGAATTTGAAGTTAAAGAGGTTGATCAGGCCAGGATCAGAGAGGCGATGATGAAGTATGTTGGAAGCATCCTCGATTTCAGGTCAGAACCAGAGAATGCGTATAAATCATTCGTTAGAGAACAACTTAACGCGATGAATAGATGGACTGGTCGTTTCGAAGATTCGTATGAAAAAGGACTTCATGCAGAATTTCTGGCGAGGGCGGAATTAGCAATTGTGGCTAATTTCTGGGACGATCTAGCAACAAAATATTCTCCTGAAACTGATGTTTTCAAGGAAATGACCGCTTCAAAAATTGAGAGTTGCCGCTTGTTGTCTCGAGAAACATATCTTTGGTTTGCCGGATATGAGGTGGATGAATCGGGTAAGTTTAATAAAAGGGAAAATCAAAAACTGAAGTATTTGGAAAATGATATAGACAAAGAGAACCCAAATGATTTGGTCGACGAAATAGATCGGTCGCTGAAAACAATTAAAGACGAAATCGGAAAAGGAAGATTGTCGATGTGGACCACAAGCGATTCTGACCGTGCTCTTTATCTCAGCGCACTCGCAAAACATCTCAAAGTGAATCCAGATGCGGTATCATTAGCTTGGCAGATTGCTGTTTCCGAATGTTGGGATGCGAAACATGACCCATTGGTTATATGTCATCCTTTGATTCGCTTAGCAAGATATTCCGATACTAGGATATTTAAGTTTTCAAAGAAGCAGCCTGTGCCGGGAGGTTTGAGATTATTAGTTGAAAAGATGGCAGAAAAACCTTTTCTGCCGGGTGATGATCCAGAAAAAAAATATCAACACGTCTTTGATCGGGAAGGTGTAAGTTTGTTGAGAGTTGGTTACGAACAATTGGATGATGGTTTAACCGCCCTTGATAATATGAACTATCTGAAAAAAATTGGAGAACTCTATAGTGAACAGAAGAAGGGCAAACCAGGTGAGTATAAGAAATCAAAGGATAGATTACCTCAGTCTTTATTAATGTTAGAGATTACTAAAGGGGCAGAGGTTTATAACACTACTGAAGCAATTGGAAAGACTGATGTAAAACAACTGGGTAAGAAAGAATTGACCACCATAAAAGATAAGATGGTAGCACTTTATTTCAAACGGATGACGCCGGACAGGGGAGGAAGTGACGAAACTTTTGCAAAAGCACAAGTAATGGCAGGAATTGTCACAGCAGAATGGGCAAAAACGATTTTGTGGCTGCCATCACGAGCAAATCCGGTAAATACCGGCCAAGATTCGGCAATTCCGACAGAAAATTGGGTGACAATGTTTCGCGATATTGTTACAGATTTCGATGGTGATGCTCAATTTCCATTTGTTCAAGAGATAGACCGGGAGCAGATCAAAAGGTTATATGAGCAAAGTAGAGAGGATAAAGATGCTCTTATAGCTTTATTAAATTTGGTTGGAAGTGGCGAACAGCGAAAAGCTTATTCTGAAAATGAAGAAAAAACTGAAACATTGGAAGATACACCAGAGATTATAAAAAAGAAACGAGAGACAATAGAAAAAATACTAAAAGAGATAAGAGGCCTATCCCCTAGACAAGTTGAGGATGAAATTTCTAAGTTGGAAAAGATATCTCAAGATGAACAGAAAGGATACACTGATGCTATTCTAGAGAAGGAGAAATATAAAGATGATAAAGGTAATGATAAATACGATGAACAGACAATGGCTGCTTCAATAAAAGGCATGATTTATACAAAAAGGGTGCCTTTTAAGGGGTATGGTATGTGTATTGGTTTTGGTCAGGCTAACGATGTTGCAAGAAAGATGGCAATAGATTACGTAAAGTACATGGAAGAAGTGGTTCATAAAACCGAGGATTTTCTAGGAGATAAAAAAAGAAGCGCTGGGTTATCAATCGAAAAAAAGAAAGAGGAACAGAGAGGATTAGGTTCTTTCGATGCAAGCTATTGGGGGAATTGGACCTATTTTTATGGAAGACGACCCCTTGGGGCAGTGGAAAAGACCGATAGGCGATGGTGGCTAAGAAAAGACTAATTCAATTTTAACGTTTTGGCTCAAGCGGTTTTTGAGGACCCGTCTCCTGGATGTACTTTTCTTTTTCATGAATTTGGTCATAGCGTTTTCTCATTTCTTCACGCATCCCTTTAGGTATGAAAGGCAACCTTTTGAATGCTTCTCCTGGCTCTCCTGCCTCAGCACCTGTAATCTTCCAGCCTCTTTGCAAAGCCTCGCCGAGGGCAGTACCATACTTGAAGGGAGGTACCTTCAGGGCATCACGGACCATGTCAACATATTTGCTGGCCATCAGGATAATAAAGAAACCAATGACACTGAGAATGGCAGAGCTACTAGTGGCACCCGACCCGAATCCAGCATTACCGATCAGGGGCATATTGAGTCCGTTAGACGATGCATTGAGGTCCTTGACGCCTGTGACGGCCTCTCCCAATACGTTAATACCCATGAAATTTATTGCGACTAGAGGCTGGATCATAAAAATATAGGCGAGAAGAAACATGACCATGGTGACCGGGAAGACAGAGAGATTGGCAACAATGTTTCGGAGCCAATCTCCAAAGGCTTTGGAGCCGGGGAGAACATCCTGAAGAAGAATGATCGGGGAAAAGATAACCTGGATGATAACGGTGATGTAGGCCTCGAAAAGCTTTACGATCAATTTTACGTAACTGTAGCCGACCGCAATAATAATGACGATCTGTAAAATAATCGAAAATGGGCCCAACAAAAGACTGATCGCAAAACCGACCCAACCGGGTAGATTAAGTAAGACAGCGACCAGGTTTCCGGGAACAAAGGCAACAGAAACAATTGTACTTAGTAACCAGGAGACAAGAATTCCTCCTTGTCCAGAACCGGCCTTGACGAGGAGATTGTCTGGTGAGGTGATAATTCCTGAGGCTTGGAAGATACTCAAAATAAGATTGAAGACCACAAGCATAAGGTCCATCATGAAACCGGCAATAGCATAAGCAAAAGTGATGACGAGGAGGGTTGAGATGATCTTCGGAATGGCAGCTTGGAAGCTCGCGGTGTTTTGAGGATTGATCTTCATGCGAAACATGATCATGAAACCGTAGAGGACAAAAACGAGGATAAAAACAAAATAGGCAACGTTTCGGAAAGCCCGCCAGATCGGAAGTACAGGAAGGAGGTTCTGGAAGCCGAATCCCGTACCCTGGGCATAGGCTGGCTGAATAATGCCGTGTTTGTCCATGTTTTGTTTAACACTAGCAAGGTATTCGGTGGAACTAATCGGAGGTGATTTGAGAGCAAAACCTATGACATTGCCGAGTTGGGAAACGAGACCGTCGTTGCCAGGTGGAGCTTTGGCAAGATTATCAAAGATATTATTATTCTTGGATTGCTGTAAAAGCTGGAGAATTGCTTTCGAAGGATCCGAATCGATAGTTTTCCCTTTTATTCTGGTGTAGAGATCTAACAAAACGATTTGGGAAAAACCAATACTGGCCGGATCATCCTGTCCAACGCCGGACTTGCCGGAGTACCAGGTTTCGAGATTCATTTGGTCGCCTTTTCGAAGATCGTTGAAGATTTGAACTTGTTTGTCAGTTGCCTGCTGTGCATCTTTAACTTGCTCCTCCGTTGATGACTGCGCGTTAGAAATTCGTGGTAATAGGAGAAAACCGGGTAGCAAAATCAGGAATGAAAGTAGGCCAAAAAGGAGCGACTTGCGCATAATTCCATTATACATTGCTCATTGATCGTTTATTATCATGTAATTCAATGCCTCACCTTGTCATTCCTCACCTTGTCGCAATAGCGACATCCCTCTCCGTGGATACAGAGAGGGGAAAGCAGAATAGTCATTAGGGCCAGTTTGGATCATTGGGGAAGGGTAAGGTGGTGACCCAGTCCCAGGAACCTTTCATAATGTTGTAGTAGTCGAGAGTTTTCTCGGTAGGCAGGCAGGGTGTGTCTGGGGCGGTGGCACCGATGAAATAGATGCGGATGAAATTCTGCATTTCGTTATAGCTATTGTTATAGCAGTGTGGATATTGGGCTTTGTAGGAGCGGGGTAAACCCAGGAAACGGGTGATCTGGGTGGTGAAGTTATTCTCGACAGAAGCATCGTTGATACCGAAGTCCTGAATGGGATGATCAAAGGCGTCGTAATTGCTGGCGCCGCTTTCATGAATCCAGATCCAGAGGGCAAAAGCCGGATTGATCCCGGCGGCGACAGCTCGGCCGATGACGTCGTTGTAGCATTCATTGACATAGTTGTGCCCCTGGCCGCTGAGCCAACGGCTGGCAAGGTCGGCGATGTAGGATTTGCTATTGATCCCGGGAACGGAGACTTCCGGAGCTTCTTTGTTACAGTTGATGGTTTTACTGCCCGAGGGCCCGGTATAGGGAGGGGCGACAGCGCCGGCTTTGATCAGAGTTTGATAAGGGTCAACGCAATTCATATAACTTTTTTGCAGGCCGGCTGGGATGAAATGAAAGTTTCTTAATTCGCAAAGCTGGGTTTGGGATTCGCCGCTGGTTCTCGCGATCCGCGCCTTGCCCTCTTCGAAGGTCTCCCCTTCGACCTTGGTATCACTGTCGCTCGCGCCGAGAACGGCGACGGGAGCGACCAGGTCGCGGTTCGGAGCTTCACCGGCGCCGGGAAGGAACATGGCGGTCAGGGACTGAGGACCTTTGATGGATTGGCTCAGGTCCTCGAGTTTGGGATTGTTGACGACAATAACAGGATTACCTCTGGCTTGACCGGACCAATTGTATTTGGTGATATTCGCGTCAAGGATGGAATCATATTCGGTTGTCCGGTCAACCGAGGAGATGGTGATATCAACATCCTGATTGAATTTGACATTACTGCCATCGAGATTTGAGGGCAGAGTCAGAGGTGAGGGAAGATAAGTACCGTTGTCGTGGATGAGGCAGTTGCTGGGGGCATAGGGAGCGGCGTAATCAATAATGGCCTGTTTCAGAGCCAGTTCGGCGGAGGAAGTTTTGCCGGAAGTGTCACCGAGGATTGGGTTGGCCGGATCAGAGTTGAGATTACCGGAGCGTAGATTGGTGATCCATTGGGGTGAAAGAAGATTGAGTAGGCCAGACTTGGCATTGTTCAAACCGTCGGCAATGGCGCGGACATAGGGTAGGTTTTCCTTGTAAACGACCTGATTTAAGACCTGATAACCACGGACATTGTCAAAATTAAAAGGAAGCAGGGCATCGTAAGCGGACCGATTCGTGGCAGAAAGATTGAGATATGTTTTCGCAAAATCTTTACAGACCGGATAAGAGTTGAGACAAGCGGGGAGAGCACGGGCCAGATCCAGGACAGAGATACTATCGTTGGCTTCGAGGGATTCGGAGGAACCGCAAGTAGCCGGGTCAATGGTTTTGCCATCCAGATCAACGAATTGGTTTTGCCCATTGAGGTGAAGCCATTCCCCCTTGGCCTGGATACAGACATTGCGGATTAAGGGCGTGATGGCCAGGACATCGGTGGGCAGGGTTTGGTAGAAAGCGGCGACCTTGGTGAGGTCGCGGTCATCGTTGGGCGGGGCCAGACCATACTCGGTCAGGACAACCGGGGCGGAAGAACCAAGAAATTGCGAAAACCATTTGTAGGAATCTTTGCTACAGCGGATAGCATCATAAGAACAGGAGGGAGACTGGTAGGAATTGTTGGCCAGAAAGGTGGAAGCGTCATAAGCAGGGCGGGCACCATCCAGGAATTTGACCGGATCGTAGGTGGGATTACCGACGTTTAATGGGGCGGCGGAAAGGTTCGGCCCGGTGAAAGTGCTCTTAAAGGCGGCAAACTGGTTGGCGTAAGCCGAGCCACAGTTGGCCAAATCAGTGGAACAGAAATATTCGGTATCAATCGAATTCAATTCGTTGCCGAGGACGACGTAATCGTTACCAAAAACCGAAGCGAAGCGGGAACCGGCGGCGGAGAAATCAGAAACGGGGGTCGTGGCGGAGAAGTTCTTGATGCGAACGATTCTCAGCGAAGCGCCGGCATAGAGGTCGCGGTAATTACGCAGGCCAGCTTCGTCGGTGTTCAGATCCACCAGGAAAGTGACGGGACGACCGGCCGAGTCGGTGCCAAATTTTGGATCAGTATGACCGTAGCCAATATTAGTCCCCAGTTTCGGATTGGTGGGAATGGTAGTGGCACCCCCAGTCGGAGTGGGACCCGCTTGCGGTTTAGCGGGATTGGAAAATTGGATCGCGGTGTTGTTGACGTAGTCGCTATTTTTGACGAGTTCGAAATAGGCGGCTTTGGCATTCGCCTGTTCATAAGCACTCATGAGACGCCAATAGGTGCGGGCGGACTCGCGAGGCTGATTTGTCATTGAGACCGGTTTGTCAAAAAGGCCGTTGAAAGGATAGATCTCGGCCAAGGCATCGGGAGAGTAGGCGGAGATCGCCTGATAGCTGGGCCCCAGGCCTCCGAGTTCTGCCTGGGAAATATCAGAGGTAATCGTGCGGGTGAAAGTGGCTGGGGGGGCAGAACGACCACTGCCGCTTAGTTTGGCGAGAGGAATATCCTGACAGGTGAGGGGGTAAAGATTGAGGGTTTTTGGGATCGCCGGGGTGGTGCGTTCACAAATTCCCCCGGGACGATAACGGGATTCACCTGGTGGGCAAGCTTGGCCCGGATTGGCTTCGGCGCGAATAGGAGTGGCGAGTAGAAAGTAGAAAGTAGAAAGTAGAAAAAATATGAGGAGCTTCTTCACAAGATGAATTATAGACGACCGCTACGATTCGGAGTGTGGATAATGAATGTTGTCCCATAATATTGTGTTTAGGTTTGTTTGATGGTATTATCTAGGTGGCTCAGAGTGAAAACATGTCTTGCCAACTAAGGAGGTGAGAAAAATGTTCTATCTACTCTGGATGAGGGGTCCCTACTTTGACCTCGCTTGGCGTTGCTGTAATTGTGATAAAGCCAATTCCATCAACAGAGACTTCTGCTGGAATTGCAGTCACAAA
>CAYQLI010000005.1:20246-22305 GCA_964418355.1 uncultured Pseudomonadales bacterium
GGACTGAGGTCTGTGGGCAACCAACTCAATTTCTTGCTTGGGGGAGATTCTATCAACTCCAAGCAAGATCCCCCGACAAATGTCTATATCTATCAGATGATCACATCTCAAAAAAACCTAGCCAAGCGTTTACTTTATCTTCCTTTAGATTTAAACGAGAAGGTATTATTGTGGCTTGCTTATCGGGGCCTTAAGCCAGTGTCGGATATCACGGTGCAGAGACGGAATATGGCGTTGCTTAGGCGGGGAATAAAAACTTCGCCTCCCAATATCAAAAATAAGATCAATCGGATTGAAAAATGGATTCATGAGGCTGGCCTGTTTTATGCGACCGAACTGGGGCATCTCAGCTCTTGGCATGTTGGTAGAGATAAACATCAAACTGCTCTTTCGGCTAAATTACTTCATCGATTTGATTATGGGAGCGAGTATCAAACTGGGATTCTTTTCGGGTTTCCCGAGGAGTCGGCGAAGGCTTATGCTCATAATCGTGGCGTAAAACTGGGAGAAAGACAAATACCGATGGTAATGCCTGGACACCAATCCCTTCACCCCTATTTAAAAAATAAATATTTCCTACCTTACATTTTCTATTCCATTCGCGCTGATAATATCAAAGAAGACAGTCAGGTTGCCAAACTCTGGGCAGATACCATTCGAAAAGAAACTCCCATCTTGGCAAAGTGGTACGAGGATTACAGGGCAAAACAACGAAAAAGGGAAAGTAAATGGAACAACAAATGGAAATTAATAATAAAAAGAGATAACCAATCAGCTAAGCAAATTATTGCTGAATATTCGAAGGAGGCCAAAACTATCAAAGAAATTTTACAAAATATCTTGCGTGAATTTAGCCAGGGTTATTTAGATGATTTCCAGTTAGCCTCGATCTGCTATGAATTAAGGAAGCGGATGACGGTGTCTGATAAGAGAGACAAGGAACTGTTAGCGATTCTTAAAGTTGGGGAGGAAATGTGGGTTCCGGGAAAGTCTATAAGACTGAAAACTGTGAGAATAAGAGTGAAGAGATTATTGAATTGGTATTCGGAAAACTGCGGGCCTATTAGGGAATGCCAAATTGGGTGACCTGAGCGCCGGTCAAACGCTCGATGATGACCAAAATGAGCCAGGCGCCGGAGAGGAGAATCAGACCGATGACGGCATATTGGAGAGTGGCGATGGCGGAGGCATAAGCTTTTGGATCGGGGCCGGCGCTGATGACCCGGATGCCCGCCCAGATGACCATGGCGAGGGCCGCCAAAGCAATCACATAGGGTATCTGGTACAGAAGATTCTTAATAATACAGGTAATACCCTGAATGGTTGCCACACCCTCTTCGGGTGTTTGGCCATAGTAACATTCTTTTGTCCATATTGAACTAAATGGCATAATAAAATCTTACAACAAAAAAGCCCCCGTGGTTAGGGGGCTTTTTCTATTCACTGCATCTTATGGAACAAGTACGGTTGCGATTTCTTTGCATACTTCTGCAGGGCCCATTTCTTCATATCTGTATCTGACGCAGAGTACTTGATTATCGTATGGTGAAGGGAAATCGTACCTCTTTTCTGCAGCATCCCAACGGGAATCTGTGCTTTTGCAAGTGATGGTGCCACTGCTTCCAGCCGTCATGGTAAAAACATACCCGCCGGGGAATGGACCTTCGCACCAGATGCTGGTGATGGGGTTTTCATAGCTTAATGCTGGACTTGTTATGCTTGCTTGAAAAGAGATGTCTTCGTTGGATCTGTTTTCGATTGTGAAGACATAGAGTGGTAGGTATAAATCACACTCGGTTGCACCCTCTTTGCACGCCTTTTCTAAAGCAGTTATCGAGATGTTTCCACTGACCGCTTCTTGGGTACTCCGAGCGGCGTTTTGTTTCATGTTGGTGTCAACCGAATTTAGGAGGTTGCATACAAAGAGTACCCCGACAATGCCGATCAGAAGGACTGGAATCGACAAGCAACCAACTGATGGGCAGCCAAGCGGGGATTTTCGTGCGGGGGTTGGTCTAGCTGGGGTGGTTGTGCTGGGGGTGGCTGTTGGGTTTGTTCT
>CAYQLI010000005.1:22315-24617 GCA_964418355.1 uncultured Pseudomonadales bacterium
TGGGTCATCCACAGTCATGTCGACGTCAACATATTGAACCTTGCCGTCGGCAACAATCTTGATTCGAGCAGTTTTCTTGGTCATGTTTTCACCTTGATGTGGACTGTGATGGGGAAGGTGTTTTCAGGATTGGGTTCGATGATGATCTCGGCCCAATCTGGTGTGTCTTCCCAATCGATGTGGATTTTGTCGACGGGTCCTTCACTGAGATTGTCGATGATAAATGTCCGGGATATTTTCTCATCCCCGAAGAGTTTGCCGAACGAGATTTTGGTTGTGTTGACGACGACATCGGCGGGAGGAATATCCGGATCTGCGGTTGGAGGAATATCCGGATCTGCGACGGTCGACTGCTGCTCGTCATATTTCTTGCGAGAGACGGAGCTGGAGAGGACCGCGTAGGCCTGATTAAGCAGCTTGGTCTTTTCTTCCGCTTGAGTGATCTTCTCCTCGATGATGCTAAGGAGAACCTTGTCATCCGTTGGTTCATATTTGGCCCTTAAACCCTTGAACTGATCAGGGTGATTTTCCTTGATACGTTCACGGTAGGCGGTTTTGATCTGCTTAGGTGTGGCACTTTTTTCTACTTCCAAGAGATCATAGTAATTGTCGGACATTAGGTGCTCCTTTCTTTAGGATTGGGGTTGGAAGAGGGCCCTTGCGGACCCTCTTCTTCTTGCCGATTACTTCGACGGTGGTTTGAGTTGCAAGTAGCGACTGACGCTACCCTTTGCGACCTCATGAACTTCGTTGACAACCTGGGAAACCTTCTTGGCGATCTCTCTAAAGAGGACGAGAATCTCGTCAAGACTGGTGGAAGGCCCGACTTCTTTCCAGATGCCGCCGTTCCGTTTGGCCATTTCTCTATAGTAGGGTTGGTCAATGGCGATGACGAAAGCCAGATACTCGCGTTTGACCAACTCGTTGATGATCTGGTTGACGGAGATCTGGTCTTGGTGAGCCGGTTCGTCGGTGATCAGGACCATCACTTTCACAGCATTGTCCCGATAGTTCAGCTCAAAGGCTTGTTGGATGGCCTGAAGACAGGACTCACCCTCGTTCCCAAAACCGTTGTTGCGCGGGATGTGAGAGAGTCCCTGCTTCATTTTTTCGACGTTGGCTGTGGGGGAGACCACGACTTCGATTCGATCGCCACCGCCGTGAACGGAGATGTCGCCGAATGAAATCAGGGCAAATTGGGCATCGAGTTCAAGTTTCAAGGTCTCGTCCACAAATTGGGTGCAGGTGCGAAGGAGGCCAGCGATCTCGTTCTCCATCGATCCGGTGGTATCGAAAACAAAGACGATATCCACCAGCTTGCCCTTATTGACGATTTTGCCAGTGCCGGTGGTAATTTTCGGCTGTTGGGCCACAGTGCTGATTGAAACGCCCCGCCCGGTAGTGATTACCGGTTTGCGGTGTATGTCTATCTGTTTGCTCATGGTTTGGTAATCCTTTCCTTTCTGGATGTAGGATTTTCGTGAATAGATTTTCAAGGAACGACAGGAGATTTTATCAACGTAAAGATAAAGTTCCTGGGTTTCGATAGAAACTGGGTGAATTATACTATAAGGTGTCAACCAAGAATAGGGAAGATGTTTTGGGCACTAAAAACCCCGCCGGGTGGCGGGGTTTCAAATTCGAATTTAAGAAGCTTAGTAAGGCTTCGGAATAGTGAAGGTCGAGAGTCCGGCTTCGATGCCGAAGAAGTAAGCGATGATTCTCACCAGTGCCCATGAGGCGGCGATGATGGCGAGACCGACCAGCGCATTAACGATGCGGTTACGGGCGGCTTCGACCTTGCCTTTGTCACCACCGGAGGTGAGCCATTCGATACCACCCCAGACGAGGAAGACGAAGACGAGGATACCGGAGATGATGATGACAACGGAGATACCGGTACTGATCAAACGACCGAGGTCGGTGATCTTGGCTTCAGCGGGTTTCTCGAACCCGACGGTGCCGCCCTGAGCAAGAGCGGGGGTGGCCAAGGTTAGGGTAGCAAGTGCGGAACTAATTAGGGAAGCGAGTTTTTTCATGAGTATTCGTTTAATAATTGATAATTCTATTATAGAGTAGTAGTTGCAACTGTCAAATCAGATTCAGCCGGGGATAGGGGTCTTGGTACAGATGGTAGAAACATCAATGCCGAAGAAGACGAGAGCCAGTTGCCAGACGGCATAAGAGGCGGCAATGATGGCGACACCGATAAGGGCGTTGGTCAGTTTGGCTCGGGCGGCCTCGATCTTCCCTTTGTCACCACCGGAGGTGAGCCATTCGATACCACCCCAGACGAGGAAGA
>CAYQLI010000006.1:0-3633 GCA_964418355.1 uncultured Pseudomonadales bacterium
CACGACAAAGCCACCTATACTCCCACTACCAAAACCAGAACCCGCGAAAATGCTTTCCTGGGCTGGTCCATCGTGCACAAAGCCATGAATGGTGAAAATGCCCCGGCCGTCCACGCCCTGATCAGAAGCAACAATCCTGACCCTGGCGCCTGGACCAAAATTGGGAATCTCGACATCAAGCTCATCCAAACCCGACTCAATCAAAAGGACAACCGACTCGAAATCGAGCTTATCCAGCTTTCGGGAAAGAAGCCTATTTCTTGGAAAAACTTCCTCGCCGGTCATAAAAAAAGCCTCCTACTTTCGTAAGAGGCTTTTATGCCCTTGAAGCGGCCAGTGACATCGCCACCGGTCGAGAGGTCCCCATCGGTCTTGATGTTGACCCCTTCGCCCTTGCCGCCAACGTCCCCCGAAGGCATGACCGTCGCCTCCAGGCGGACACCATCGGCGCTCACCTGGGAGAAAGTTTTGCAGGAGAGGCAAAGGACCTTCCCTCCCGGCTTCACCTTCTTCACGGCGACCGCCGTCTGGCAGTTGGGGCAAAGGAATCCACCGGATTCCGTTTTCGGGCCGGGGACAAGCCCCTGTGTCACCGCGACAGCCCACTCCAGGATCACCTTCCCATTTGCAGTGATGAACGACTTTTCGCCGCAGGCACCGCAGATGTAGCGCCGCCCAGCTTTAGCATCCTCATCCGTCACCCTGTGACAATAGGGACAGGCAAGGTCAATCGTCGCGGAAGAAGCCGCCTCATCCCCATGGTGGTGGTGTGTCTCAACCAGATCATGGCCCACAATCCGTTTGGCCGTAACCTTGGAAGCCGTGATCATCACGAACGAATCAGCTTTCGGCGCAGGTGGCGCCGCCGGAATCATGTTCGTGCTTTTGCAGTGCGAACAAGTAACCGTCTTGCCCGGCTCAGCATCAGGCAGTGGCGCACCGCAGGTGGTACAAGCAACCGATTTCGCTTCGTTTTCGGACATGGTGTTTTCCTCCTTTGGAAAACGAATTTAAGTGCAAGTTTTTAAACCGGACAAAGGCGCATTTGCCTATTCCGGACTTCGGCTATCTTACCACAAAATCACTCCTAAATACAGATTATAGGTCAGTGAGCCCAGCCCATCTCCGGGAACGCCTGGCTTACAAAAGAACTAACCATTTTCCGAGTCAGTCGCCTATCATCAAGCGCAGAAGAATCGAATAGCTCGCTCACATGGTAGGGCAGAGCCTCTTCATCTTCGACATCAAAGAGACAAAAATCCACCATCTGCGTCCGAATACCGACGCCGAAATTCACCGCGAAATTTAGAATCGGGCAATATTGCAGCCAAGCGCACAAGAGCTCCCCCACCAATTCCTCCTCACCCTCACATACAAAGTCGAGTGGCATGGGATCTCCATCTTCATCTTCTACTTCCCCATAGCTTTCATGCATCTCTTTCTGTTTAATGACCTTAATTAGTTGCACCGCCCGGCCGTTCTCTGTTCGCACTAGAAACACTTTCGCCTCACCATCGTCATTATCAAAATCAACTACAACTACCAGGTCATCTTTTTTCCGCTTCAGCTCAATGGCCCTTTTAAATAAATCTTCCGGGAGGCTTAGCAATTCCCGGGATTTGGCTTCGATCACTCCACTCACCAGACTAAAACTGGCCGAAACCAAAAAACCGAACTCCCGGTCGTAGGCGGCACTGATGGTATCATTCACTCCTACGACGACTTCATCATCGGTGACGATTGCCTCCAGTAACTCGCCCTCTTCGGTAAGCACCGAAAGGCTCTCAAAGGCCGAACCTGTATCAGACAGACGATCACCCAGGAAATTTCCCCCTCGACTAAAAATACGACTCAACTTCCTACTGTCCGCCATCCGGCGACCCCCCTCAGGCACAGGAACTCCTCTAAAAAACTGAGGATACGTCTCACTTGTCAACACTAGTTAGATTTTACTTTATTCGTAAACCCCCTTCGGAAAGCAACTGCTCAACTTTCATCTGGCTATTCTAGCAAAAAAGCACTCCCTCCAAAAATCGCCTTTTTTAGCCCATCCAGGTCGTCATTTGACGGCACAGACTGCTGTAACTGCCGATCAAATTTTGCTACTCCGGGCACTTCCCGGCTGACACGATATACATCCAACCGCTTCTGCCCCATCTGGTAATACAAGACTATCCCGCCATCATCCACTTCAACTCCCATCTTGCCCTGGAAGGTTTCAAAGTTCCCCAGCCAGTGAAAGTGCGGCCTACCGCGAACAAAACCATATTGATCCGGCCCGATCGCCTCTTGTTTACTGGCCACAATCGTCGGAACCGGAAGCAGTTGTACCTGCGATAAGTACAACGCCGGCTGACCATCGGGAGCGAAGGTTAAGGTCACTGCCAGATCAAAACCGCGACCCCTGAGATTCTCCATGACCATCAGATCTTGTTGAGAAGCCACGTTCTGTTGGACCATCTTCCTGATCAGATCAGAAACTCCGAAATGAACCTGCATTAGATGTCCAAAACCTCTTGAATAAACGCAGGACAGCCTGGGGGTCCGGTTCTCAAAAGCGAAAAAATCGTCAAAGGTACGTAGGAGGATCGTCTCGTTAACTTTTAGCGCCCAATTTCCGCCTACGGCTTCACGGATATTTTTTCCTTCATCATTTTCCACTTCTTCGTATTCATACGCGTCATGATGAAAACCGCCGCTTCGATCCAATAGCTGGGTGACCGCGGCTTTTTCGCCGATCGCCCCACTCATCCTAACCCCGCCAAGGAGGTCTATCGCCCCGTACCGAACATATTTGGGTTTCTCACCACCATCTGTCATTCCCCCGGATTATAGGCCAACTTCACCATACTCGTCAACTGATGTTATTTAGTCGCAACAGCGGCAGCGGCCCGTTTCTCTTTCTCGGGTAGACGAACCGCTCTTTTGCAGGAGGTACAAAGCTTCAAACGGATGGCCTCACCCTCGATCACCATTTTGTGGGCGTGGAGATTGGGACGGCGGACCGTATGCACTCTGTTTTTGGCAAAACTTACCAAGTTAGAATGCTGGACTCCCTTACCGCAAAAATCACAGGCATATCTTGTCTTCATCATAAGAGCGTATTTTATCATAATTAGTCACTTGTGGGTAACGCCGCCTTGATCAGCTCCTCCGCGAGCCTCTCGTCCACCACACCAACCTTCTTCGCTTGGTCAAAGATCTCGGTATTAATTTTCCGGTTGGCCAAGTGAATGAATATTTTATTCCCAGCGATGAGCGCCACTTTCACCAGGTCTGCGGTCATCGCCACGGCAACATCCGAACTCAAATCCTGTATTTTACCCCTCCAGGCAATGCTTTCGGAAACTTTTGGGAAATTTGTTCGAAATAATTCGACTTCCGTTAACTTGGGACCGGGGAATCCCTCCCATCTCGTGATACTTAGTTCCGAAGAGCCATCCTGATTAAAAGTGACTCCAAGAAACAATTTCTGGGTTTCATCTAGATTCTTCATTATCTCTTCATCATCGCGCAGGAAAACTTCGTTATCATTTTCCTGCTTCGCCACCTCACCGACAAATTCTCCCAGATCAACTGTTAAAACAACGCACCTCCCCAATGAGTCATATTGTGCCGTGAGTGAATTTGTAC
>CAYQLI010000006.1:3643-7449 GCA_964418355.1 uncultured Pseudomonadales bacterium
GGTAATTTCTTCATCCCAATTGACGAAACCTTTAATTTTATCCTCCGCCAGAAGCCCCAGAAAAGCCAGGTCACCAGTTCTCTCGAACATGAGTTGACCCCCGAGACCGATCTTTTTTTCAAATAAAAATCCCCTTCTTCCGCCGGCAGAGTCAAGCAGCCTTTCGTGTGGATTAAATGGTGTCATAGAAGACATATCAATTTATATAGGCCACATTCTATCACATTACCTCCACAACTGACCCAGTATTAGCCAAAAATCGAGCCAGATTATGCGATAATCTTCCTATGGCCCAAACCATATATTTCATGATCGGCCTGATCGTCGCCATCACCATCCACGAATTTGCCCATGCCTTTGCCGCCGATCGGCTGGGTGACCCCACCCCCCGTGCCCAGGGCCGGCTCTCCCTCAACCCGCTCGCCCACCTCGATCCCTTGGGTACCCTGATGCTCTTCCTAGTCCATTTTGGCTGGGGCAAACCGGTCATCTTCGACCCCTACAACCTGGCCCATCCCAGAAGGGATGCTGGAATTATTTCCATCGCCGGACCAGCCAGCAACTTCCTCCTCGCCGTTTTTCTTTCAGTGCTCCTTCGTTTCTTCCCTATTCCCGACTTTTTCGCGGCGCTTTTTTATATCGTCATCCTCCTGAATATTTCCCTGGCCGTTTTCAATCTGGTGCCAGTCTTTCCCCTCGATGGCGAAAAGATCCTCGCCGCCCTCCTCCCCCGCGACCTCGCCTATGAATATCAGGCGGTCATGAACCGCTACGGCACCATCATCCTCATCCTGATGATCCTGCCCCTTTTCGGAAATTCACCGGTCATCTCGCTGATCACTCCGGCAATTGACTTCCTCACCCGCCTGCTTCTTGGTTGATCCGGATCAACCCCAGCCGGTATTGCAGTGCCAGTCTCAAAAAATCGAGCCAACCATGCTTCAATTCATTTTCAAACGGTACTAGCCCGGTCCGGTTCCAGGGTCGGATCAGCATCATCGCTCTCGTAGTGCCGTGCGAATTCACCTCAACCACTGTTCCGTCATGATCATCTATGTGGAATATCGCGCCGGAATCAACAATTGCGGCCACCTTTTCCCTCGCGCCAAATACATTGACCCGTGAACTCGGAATCACGCCGAAGTGTTTACCCGCCCAGGCCCTGGTTACCTGCGCACAATCCTTCGTCCGCGACGAATGCATCGCCAAATCATACCCCAAAGCTACCAGGATCAGCGTGGCCGTCTGGGCAGACAGATATGGCTGAAGTTCACGATAAAAATTAGGATCGCGATACAAGGCGAGAGTAGCCTCAACCATTTCAGGTGCCATGCCCCATCTCTCAATCAGGTGCCGTAAACTATAGTCGCTAATATCTTCAAACCGGAAATCCATCTTCGAAGCCAGGGCGATTTGACGTGCCATCTCCTCGTTCGTCTGAGAACAAACCCCATCAATATCCAAAGAAATCAGTTCACGGCTTCGCATTTGGAAGGGATTATAACCTAAAAGCGAATTCGATTTAGAACTTATGACGCCTCCGGACTACGGATTAAACCACTTTGTTATCCTGAACTGTCCGTTTCCAATTGGATAAATGAGTAAATCACCTTGACCGGTACCAATCACACGATATTGTCCGTTTCCCTGAGGAATCAATCTTCCTTCCCCGCTCCACCTGTCACCTCCCTGTTCGACATTACTTAATATTTTCTGAACTTCATCTTTGACTCTTTGTTCTATCGCAGCTAGTTGATTTTCTCCATCTCTATCATTTCTCGCCAGATTATTTTGCTCCAAAATTCTTCCTCTTTCTCTCAACTCTGTTTCGATTCTTGATCTCTCGGACTCAATCAGGGCTCGAGCTTCTTCAATATACGGCTGACGCAATTCTTGTTCAGCCTCATCAACTGTCCTCTGATTATTGTAATCAAAGGATTTTGGATTATTAAGTGCCTGTGCAAATAAATTAGCCAAGGTTCCATCTACGCCAACCAGCTTATCATTAATGTGCAAAACTGGTTTCTCAAACAAAGCTCTGAAGCGACCATCTTTCGTAATTATGTCTTTATCCTTTATATCGAGATATATCTGGATATATTTATAGCCTAGTGCATTATATTCTGGTAATCCAGGACGAGTGGGATAGCTGAAGCCATAATGATCAAACTTAATTTGTATTTGCGAACCGCTATAAAAAACCCCAATTCTGGTGTCCTTATGTCCTTGGCGATAATGTTTTTTAACAAGATTAATATCACCTTTCCTTATTCCATTATCAAAATAGAAGTCAGCAACCAAGTCCAGAACTCCTAATCTCTCGAGAACAGATAGATATGGACCGCTGCCAGTCAGATCAATTTCGTCTGCCCAACTATTTCCAAAAGAGAAATTTAATTTCAGATATTCCTTAAAAGCGCGTACCCAATCACTCGGCTTCGCATAATATACGCCACAATCATTAAAATCTAGAAGCCAGAAATCTAATAGCACATACTTTCGTTCACCGTCCTCAACCGCCAATAATTGATCCAAAAAACGCCTTGAAGACTCAGGACTTTTTCCTGATCCCTTCATTGTTTCATATTCTTTCATTGTTTTTACCCTGAGTGCGACGCGCCTATCGTCTTCTCCTTCTGAATCCAACATATCTCTAAACCAATTTGATATTGCTCTGAGTTCGGCAAGCCTTGATAAGTTGTTATTAATTTCAGGAGTTGCTAACTCAGCCTCGGCTTTTTGCCATCCCCGATAGGCTATCTTTTGCCTCTCATCTCCTCGCGCATTTACAACCTCCTCAATTAAAGATTCATAACCCACAACTTCGGCTTTTCTCTCCTGTTCTTGCAATCTTTTTGCCATATCCGAGATTATAACTCAAATGCGAATTCTAATCAGAATCCAAACACTTTGGGTTTCTAAGTGGCTAGGGAGAAAGGCGGTTACTAAAGGTTCTTCCGGCGGGCCAGGAAGCTCATTACCCCAACGATCAAGAGCAGAATAATGAAACCGAAGAGGATCGCCTTTCCGATGGCGACCACTGCTCCCGTCAGATTCTTCTGTGGAACCGCGGTAACCGTCGGCACCACCGCCCCGCGTTCATCTATCTTCGTCTGCCCGCCTGTTTGCGCCGTTGTCGGTGTCGCGACAAAACTGGAATTGAATGTTCCCTTGCCAAAATCGATCGGCTCGATCTTCCCGTTCAAGACCATGTTGACGGATGGCTTGCTCGGGTAACCGTCGGCTTCCAAAGTCACAAATAAGTTCTCGAATGGTTCTGTGATCACACTGGAAAGCTTGCCACTGACGATCTCACCCAGTCTCTGCCTCCTGTCACCAATGACCGCCCAAACCACGTATTTATTAAGAACCGGATCAAGTGCCACCTGAAGCCCCCGGCAGGTCATCAAAAGCCTGTAGTTGCCGTCAATAAAGATCGAAACTGCATAACAGCGCCCATCAGCATCCGTTCTCCCAGCCAACTTGATTGTGCCTTCACTGGCACTGGCCGCTTTCGCAGTGGCAACAAATAACACAAAGGCCAAAATAAATCCCCAAAAAGTTTTTGGGGCTCAATTCTGAGTACTTTCTATACCGATACGTATCTAACCCTGGAAGAACATATCCCCGGGCAAAACTATAATTGGTCAAACTGGTTTTTACCCTGGGGTAATTTGAGAGCTGACTCGATATTAATAAAAAATTATTCTTTTTTTAGCCTTATTAAAATTCTTCCCATACGTATTTTATTTGAAATTGCGGCAGCTATTAGATTTGCTCCTGTGAGAGCTATATCATTTTTAAGG
>CAYQLI010000006.1:7459-12367 GCA_964418355.1 uncultured Pseudomonadales bacterium
ATCCCCAAAAAGTTTTCTTCATAGTTCTATCCTATCAAATCCCCATAGGATACTCCACTCCGTCGTCATGAGCTAGTCTACCACTCCCAGATCGAGAGGTCTTTTCTCCGCCTTGCCGCGCGTCCTCACCAAAAGCTCAAAGTACCCAGGCACGGCACTGCAAACCCATTGATTCCCTTTCTTAAATCTAGGAAGCAATGAAAAAACCTTGAGGTCAACTCCTGCTTCCGTCTCGGAACCCGCTTCGTCCATCCCCTCCATCGCCTCTTTGATTTGCCAAATTTGTCTGACGTCATGACCAGGATTATTCTCATCCAAACCGCCGCCCCAAAATTTATAGATTCGATCCAGGCCTTTCTTAAAACCCAATTTACCATACGCCTTAAATATTTCGACCATCTTCTCAACTCGCTCTCTCGTTTTATCCGTCAAACCATCAACAAACTTGGTGTCCGGAGCGTCGGCAAAATCATTCCACAAGATCAGGCCCCCAACCTCGACATCGTCCCTCAATTGTTTTGCGATCTGAACTGCGATACTGTTGTCCCCCAGCTCTGTGGACATCGCCCCGGCCGTAAAAAACGACATGCCGCCACTGATTCTTGACCCATTAAGTTTTCTCAAAAGCGCTTCACCCTGCTCGGGATACAGGATCCCAAAGTCCTCGTGTAATTTTCTGATTTCAGACGGAGCCCCAGCCGCAAGCGGAGCTACCCGAAAAGCCCCACCAGTCTCGGTCTGATGCCAAGTTTTCCATTCCTCAGCCACCTGGTCCAAAAGGGCCTTGGCTTCACCAAGTTGAACTGCTACCGGGGTTGCCGCCGATCCCCTTATGAATTCAATATCAATTGGTTTCTTCCCCTGTTTTTCCCGTTGCAGATTCAAAAGAAACATCTTCGTCCAGCCTTCCCAAATCATTCCCAGTTCATACTCCCGCACCAGCACGGTCACCCTGCCTGCCATCTTTTCATCATCCGCAATCATTTCTGCCAAGGGCACACTCCCCTCACCATTTCCGCCTCCCGGCTCCAAAACGATAAAATGCTGATCTGGATTCTGTTCTTCGCTCACTTCCTTCTTCAGGTGCTCAAACATTTCCCGCGTTAATCTGTGTCTGGTTTCTTTATCATTTGACCGCCACTTTGTCTCCTTACTCAAGAAACCTTCATCCACGGCCACCATTGCCCGATTGCCTACTTCCAACATCTTGTTTACCCGTCGAGCAAAACTCCAGGGAACGAATTTTAGGAGGCCTTCATATGCCGGAGGTTTTATTCCACTCTCATCAACGACTTTTCCAAAATCCACCGACAGACCTTCCGGCATTGACTGCACCTGAAAACGATGAATCGCACCATAGATCATCCCCGCCCCCAGGATCTCATATACTCTTCGACTGTCCATCTGGGGTAAAGTTGAAAACATTTTTGTAGCCACCTCAGCAACGTTTGAATCAAAAAGTGGCACTTTCACTCCAGGGTAGACTACCGCCAATGCTTTCAGGAGCACCCTGAAGTCCTCAACTAATTGGATCTTGTCTTCTTTGGCGCCACGAAAGAGCATCTCCCAGGCATTTGACTGACGAATATCTGCGGCCACTTCACCTAGTTCAGTCACCCTCATATCCGGCTGTCCCTGGTCCTCACTTTTTATTTCATTCCCCGCCGCCTCCTCACGTAGTTTTACCAAAGGCAATTCCATGATCGGAATATTCGAACTTGGGTCTCTGGGTCGCTCGTATGATTTCAAATCTCTATCAGTAGCTTCGGGCATATATCACCATTTATAGCACAGGTCGAAGATCCTGAGCCCGCCGAAGGATCAGATCGCCTTCGTCATGTAAGTTCCGTCCAAAATATAGCCCAGTTTTTTGTAGTACTCCCGGGTCCCGACGGCGGCGATGACCGCCAGCTTTTTGTAACCGTTTTTGGCCGCTTCCTTGGCCGCTTCCTCCATCAAAAGCCGTCCCAAACCCTGATGCTGGGCTTTGCCTTTACTTCGGGTCGAAAGTGGCACGACCTGACCATAAGAATGAACCTCCCGGACGATCGCCGCCCCTTTTAACTCGTCAAAAAGAGGCTTGTTTTGGGCGGAGGGCAAACGCAGTCGAAGTAGAGCATACAATTTGTGTTCATTCTCATAAGAGAAGAAGACTTCCCTGCCCCCCAAGGTGGCCAATTCCAATCGCCTTAAAGAAGGGGTGGTCGAGTAAATTCCGTCCTTCACTTCCCGACAGCGGATGCATTGGCAAGGACGTCCCTCCTTTATCAATTCCCTCTCCACGTCCTGTCTCATATTGGTCTTCACACTACCCGCCCCGACCCAGCCTTTGGAAATGTCCCGCACCAACCTATCTACTCTTACCCACTCGGGCGTAACGGCACTGATCTCCTTCAAAACCCGCTTTAGGGTTTCGTCGTCATAGGTTTCAAACTGGCCCTTTTGCCACATTCGATAGAGAGCGGTCCCCCTGATCACCATACAGGGGTAAAGCTTGACGTAATCCGGCATAAATCTCGGGTCGGTATAGATCAGTCTCGCCATCTCAATGTCTTTCTCCGGGTTACTGCCGGGCAGATTCGGCATAATGTGATAGCAGATCTTCATGCCCGCATCCCGCAACAGTCTCGTCGCCTCTGCCACTTCAGCTTGGCCGTGTCCCCGCTTGGTGATGCGGCTGATCTCCTCATCAATCGCCTGGACTCCCAGCTGGACCTTCGTCACCCCTAGGCGGCGCAGTAACTTCACCTCGGCTGGGCTCACCCAATCCGGCCGGGTCTCGACCGAGAGTGCCACCACTCGCTGTTTGGCGGTTTCATTCAGCTTGATCGCCTCTTCGATGTCCAAGGCGTCCTTTTCATTGCAGGCATCATAAATCTCTTTGATAAAGCTGATCTTGTAGTCTTCCTGATAAGCTGAGTAGGTGCCCCCGACGACAATGATCTCCAGTTTGTCCGTCGGATGGCCGTTCATCTTCAGTTGAGTTAGCCGCTGGGAGATTTGCGCCTTGGCATCAAAGTTCAGGTTTTTGGCTCGTTGCGCCGCCGGTTCGTCGGAAAGATAGCTTTTGGGCATATTTAGTTCTAACGGGCAATAAATACACTCTCCTGGGCAATTGAAAGGTTTCATCATCGCCGCCAACGGCGTCACCCCCGACAGAGACCGTCCTGGCTTGATCACTGCTTTGATGTCTTTGTCCCGAACATGTTCGGTGATAGAATTCTTCATATGTTTGATACCAAAAAAGTTGCTGATACATACGACCAAATCGCGCTTAATTTTAGCGCAACCCGGGAAAAATTGTCGCCGGAGGTGATTTCCCTGCTCCCCACCTTACCCAATAACGCTTCCGTCCTCGACCTAGGCTGTGGCAACGGTGTCCTTCTGACGGCCCTCCCTAAAAACATTTCCTATACCGGGATAGATATCAGTCCCGCACTCATTAAAGTGGCCGAGGGGCTTCACCCTGAACACAAATTTCTCCTCACTGACCTCACTGCCGATTCAACTTGGGCCGATCTTTCTTCCTACGACTTTATCGCCGCCCTGGCCGTTCTTCACCATCTCCCCAGTTCGGATGACCATATCAAACTACTCCGAAATATAAAGCAGCACCTCAAACCGAACGGGGTTTGCCTTCTTTCCATTTGGCGTCTGGACCAACCCAGATTCGACAAATTCCGCACCGAGTCCAAACACTTGAGCATCCCCTTTCACGGCGGCCCAGCCCGCGACTTTTACGCCTTCACCGACGATGAACTTCCCAAACTGGCCAAGCAGGTCGGTTTTTCGACTCTCAAAACCAAGATCCTCAAAGACAATCTCTATCTCATCCTCTCTTGACAGCGCGCCAAATAAATTGCGATACTGGATTCAATGCCCAACGATCCAGCGGGTTCTTTTCCAATGCCGCCCACAGACAATCAGCCTACCCCGGTCGAACCTACTCAAGAACCGGAGGTAAAATTGACCGACGAAGTCGCGCCCGATCTATCCGCACCGCCAACACCGGAACCAATCGCCCCCGAACCGGAACCCACTCCAGTCGCCCCCGAACCAACCTATCAACCCCCAGTCTATACACCACCCGCTGCCCCCATGCCAGCCGCTCCGCCAGCTGGCGGACCCGCCATCGCAACACCTCGTCGCGGTTTCCCAATCGTCACTCTTCTGCTCCTTTTGATTTCCATCGGCGCGATCGCAGCTACCTATTTCTTCTACCAACAGAGTCTGGCCCTAAATATCCAACTTGGAGAGATCAGCAAAACCCTCGACCAACAAAAGATAAAAGAAAATCAGGCAACCATTACTCCTCAGGCGAAGCCTGATCTGGCTCTGCCAGACACCTCAACGATCTCAGCCACGATCACCGCCACCCTTCCACCAGCTGGCGGACCCACTGTCACCCCGACGATCATCAGTGGTACAGGTTTAGCCTTCACAGACATCAGTTCGGTTATCTCAACCGCCCAAACAAAATATCCGGGAGCCCAATTGATCATGATCACCGCCACCGGCGCCGAGTCACCCGCTACCACCGTTTTCAAGTATTGGTTCCGCCAAACGCTAACCGACAAAAAATATCTCTACGTCCTTTCTGAGCCAGGCAAGGCACGTTCCATCGTTGCTCAGCAGGTCTACGTCACTCCCGATAACAACATCCCCTCGTTGAATCAAAAGGCGGCCAGTGACGGACTTGGCGTAGATCTTCCCGAAGCGATCAGGATCGCCGGTGCGGCTTGTCCGAAGAATTTTGACTGCACGAGCAGTACCATCAAAGCCCAGTACATTGACGATCTCAAAGTGAAATCTCTGCTCTGGCAGGTCATCTTTACCTCCCCATCAGGAACCCGTTACGTAGCCCAGATCAACGCTGTGACCAAGAAGATCATCATCCGATACTTCTAA
>CAYQLI010000006.1:12377-16991 GCA_964418355.1 uncultured Pseudomonadales bacterium
GTCCACTCTTCCTAACATACCCGCCTCGATCAACCTCTGATTGTCTTTCGGGTAACCACCCAAACAGATCTGATACCTGACATTGTCAACCGAATGTTTCGGCGGCCAGCAACCAAACTCCAGTTCAATTCCCAAGTGGATCATTACCTTCATCAGATCAACCCCGTGCGCCTCGGGACACAAATCTACTATCGCTCCCGGAAACTTCTCCAAAAAAGTGGTGCATTTTCCATAAATTTCCTTTCTCGCCACGTTCTGCCAATATCTGACGTTATACCAACCTCCCGGCGTCTTTAGTTTTTTACTGGTCTTCCTTAACTGCTCGGCATATTCACCGACGGGAAAGACGGTATAAATGACGTATACCGGCCGATCAAGGTCAAAAATTGTTCGCGCCAAAAAAGATGTTGGCGGACATTCCCTGATCACTCTGCCCACAACGTCAGTCTCAAATCCTCTTAGGGAACGGGAATCTGCCCCATGATTTGGGCAACCTCCTTTGTTGACGTGAGAAGTCAGTTTGTAAGGTAAGGTGCACCATCCCTGCGAACCGGAATTTTCAGAAATAAGAGACATATCAATTAGCTGCGCCAAACCCGGCTCAACCGGGACCACCACCGGCTCGGTCAATGACTCCACGTACCTTCGGAAGCTTTCGTCGTGCCTGGCCTTGATCACCGCCGCTTTATCAAGACTTATCCGCCTTTCATTCATTGCCGGAAATATACCACCAACATTATAGGATTGCAAACACCTAGCCCTTAAATCTTTGCCAGTTCCGCCAGAATCGCTTTTGTCCTTACCCGATACGGCGCCAAAGAATCAAATGGCCCCTTCTCTTCATGATGTTTTGCCACAAGCTCTCCCAACCATTCGAAAACTTTTTCCGCCTTGACGTCTTCTCCCAAGGCCAGCTCTGTTACCGCACAATAGAGACCGTAAAGAAGTGTACCCGCCATAACAAGACTCTCTTGTTCCCCACTCAAACGCGCCCGCGATGGAGCTATGACCAGCTTGAAAACCTGTTCTCCGCTCACCAAGCCCCCACAAAGAGAGCTGATCGCCTCACATGACACGACAGGCGTCTCTGAACATAACTCCCTCAAGAGAACCTCCGCTAATATCGTCTGATCTTCCGGAGTTCGGCTAGTAACTTTATCGGAGAACTCGCCGATTAGTTTTCCCTTTGCCTCGGGGCTAAGGTCCAATTCATATTTACTCATTGTGAGAAATTGTATCACCTCCAACCGCTAATTCAACCGGGGATTAGAATATTCAAACTCAACCGGAAGCTGGTATCCCAAGTGAAAAAGACCTAAGTAAACCAACTCCAGAATGGCCCTTTGCTCAGGATCGGTCGTGAGTTCCATCAACTGACGGAAATTGTGATTGTTTGACTTGAAAAAATCTTCTGCCCAAAGGAGCTCTTCAGGCGTTGCCCGACCCGGATAAGTGAAGACCTGCCAAAAGCGGGCAAAATCGCCGGAGGCCCGGCGGGCAGTTTCAATTTGATCCGAACGCATTTCTTTCATTGGTGCCGGGGGCAGGATTCAAACCTGCGTAGCCATTACGGCGCCGCTTTTACAGAGCGGTGTATTTGATCGCTCTACCACCCCGGCAATCACAAGGCCGAGATATTTTAGAGCCGAGACTGGGAATCGAACCCAGGACCCCGGGCTTACCAAGTCCGTGCTCTGCCAACTGAGCTATCTCGGCGTCACCGTATATTTTACCTCACCATGCCCATTTTCCCAAGTTCATCCATCAACCAAGCCTTAAGATGGGTATTAAAAAAGCAATGGTCATTACCCCGTGCTCACTTATCTTCTTATAGGTACCCATTCCCATAGACTTGACAGGTTTACAAGTGTGAATTTGATTAGGATCAATACTCAAACTATTTGCCCAATAATGCTTTGCCTTATCTATATCGATATCCTTAAAAGTTTGAAGATAGTACCCGATTTTATTTATCCTTACTTGACAGATACTAAGTAAAAACTCTTGAAACTTCTTGATAACGCCAGGATCAGAGTTAGTTACTCTTAGTCCCGAGCGAGCAATTTTGTTTCCTTCTCCCCAATAAAGCCCCAAAGCCATGCTCTTTAATTTTTCTTCTTCCAATGACAATGAAAGTTTCACACGGAAGGGTTCGCCGTCTGGATTCAGTTTCAAATAGACCGCCTCTGAAATTGAACGGGTCATGATTTCATACTTTTCCATCCAATATTGCACCTTATGAACAGAAACACTCAACGCCGAGGCGACACCTGCGAGTGATTTCTTCTGCTCTATATAGAGCTTTCGCAAGATATCTTCTGGAATTGGATTCCCTTTTGGGAGATTATTGGGCATTATCTAATCATTACCCAAACATATCCCGAAAGTCAATAGAAGTTACCCACCGGATTTGATACATTGGATGTATGGCCAAAAACAAGACGCTCGTTCTATCAGCCCTATTAGTCGCCTCTGTCCTCTTTGGAGGCTGTCTTGTGGCCAAACCGGCGGATCTATCCACCGAAAGTCCCGACATCACCCTCACCGGAACTGTCGTTCAGGCAGGCAATCGCTTCTCGCTGAATATCGAGGGCAAGGCCCCGATCGACCTGGATAGCCGTCAGGTCTCCCTAAGCGACTATGCGACCAGAACCGTCACCGTCACAGGCCAGTACTCAGGCACCACCCTCTTTGTTAGCAAAATCCAGTAACAGCTTAACCCTGCCAGACAAAAAAATGGTCTTCTGTCTTGTTCTTGACGTGATACTTGATCTGTCCCTTTTTGACAAAACCGGCCGCCGTGAGAACCCTTATCGAGGCCTCATTGGCATCATCAACGTAGGCAGTCACCACCAGATGGTGTTCGCCGTCTTTGGTGTGTTCCTCATGAAGCAGGGCCATGGCTTGTCTGACCGCACTGGCCATCTGGCCGGACCTGGCCATCGGGTGCCTGGCAAAGCCTATCTCCAGAACCCTCAAGCCGTCTTTGACTAAATCAGCTAGACCATTCTTCTGCAAACGGGATAGACGTCTCTTTTCCTCAGAATAGACCGCGATCCAGCCCTGCAGTTTGCCTACCTCAGCCTCATCAACGTGGCCGGCCTTACCCTCGATCGCCAGCACCAAATAGTCCTTTTCCAGGGTCGCGAACTCCACTATTTCAGCCTCGGTCTCGCAAACGTTCTCCACAAATTTAACCACCTTTGGATCCGTTTCGATCTCCCAGAGACGCTTCTTTTCTTCAGGGTCATTCGCTTTTAGATGCCTAATTCGTGACTTTTCGTGGTCAAGATTGGCCTTGGTGGGATCTAATTTCCTCAAATCAACCATACCGGGAGTATATACTATTATAGGCCCATTATCAAGGCGTACGGAGCCACCTCTGAGATTCGAATTCAGGACCCCCCGCCCTTGAATCTCCAAACAAAGTCAACGAATCTCTGCCAAAGACTTCGCCGCGTTGTGATACCTTGCACCTGTTGCAACGTTGGTGCTGGCCCCTGTTCACCAGCTGGGGTGACAGTATATGGCTGGAAAGTCCCAGACGGCTGAACAAACGATCCCGGTTGAGCCGTTCCGCCTCCCGTCGCCCCCTCAGGCTGCTTGCATCTCTCGGGATATTGACGACAATAATCGCCGCTGGTCGTGGGCATCTCTCCTGACTGCGGCTGGCCGGTGGGATAATTTTGCTGCTCTCGACACCGCTCTGGATACTGGCGGCAATATTCCTCTTTGGCTTTCATCATATCCTCCGTCTGGGAAGGACTTACTTGGTTTCCGCTTGGGGGTTGTTGACCTTGCTGGAGACCTCTTCCACACTCATTGGGGTGCTCCTGACAATATTTCTCGCACGTTTCCTGGCTGTTGCACCCCCCAGGGCCACTATTTTGCCTCATTTGCGAACCCTCCCCATCTTCCCTCCTCATCTGATCAGATCCGCCGCCCGAAACCCCCACCGATTTAGCAAAGTTCATGCAACGCTCCCGATTCGATTCTTGTTCACAAAATCTCCTACAACTCTCAGCGGAATCGCAACCGAGAATTTCCTTTGCCTTCTGCATCATCTCAGAAGATTTTTCAGGTGAAGCCTTATCTCCAAATCCGTGTTGCTTCGCGAAATTTTGACATCTCTGTGAATTTTCCGGCTTCTGGCAAAAAGATCGACAGTCGTCTTCACTCGAACAACCCAATTCTCCTTTGGCGTCCTCAACCAAGCTTCGGGTTTGTTCTTTCATCCCTGTCTCGTTATAGAAACCTTTCTTCTTGGCAAATTCAATACAAGTCTGCCTATTGGTCAAATCTTCACAATACGACTTGCATGAAGAAATACTTGTGCATCCTCCCAGCTCCTGGATCGGAAATGAAATATTGTACCTCTTAGCCATTTCCTCATCGGACCCCTGGGCCAAAACAGGTACTGCCAAAAGACTAAATAGGACTAGAATAACGCCGAGGTGTTTCATAAGCCTTCAAAGGGGTTAGCAGGTTGCTCAAAAGGATTAATTACTGGTGTTGGTGTAGCTTGGAAAGGATTTTCATACGTAGGCGTCGCCGTTGGCGTTGGTGTCCCTGTGACGATAGTCACTATTGGCGTTAGCTGCTCTTGAACACTCG